>JAHCLG010000014.1 GCA_026125385.1 Legionellales bacterium | reverse complement strand
CCGCTGCGCTCCGTTCCAGGCTACATTCCGTTCCAGGCTACGTCAAAATCCAGATTATAGGGTTATTTATGAAAATAGCTTTTACTAAAATGCAAGGATTGGGAAATGATTTTATTGTGATTAATAATCTCGATTTAGCCATTCACCTTAATTCATCGCAATATCGCTCTCTCGCCGATCGTCATTATGGCATCGGCTGCGATCAAATTTTATTATTAGAACCTTCAGAACATCCTCATGCCGATTATTATTATCGAATTATCAATGCCGATGGCCGTGAAGCCGAACAATGTGGCAATGGCGCGCGTTGCATGGCTAAATACATTCATGATTATTTACAACCGAATAACACGAAATTTTGTTTAGCCACTACAAAAGGTTTGATTGAGTTGGAGTATGTTGATTCGCAATCGATTAAAGTCAATTTAGGCAAACCTATTTTTACTCCAGCTGCAATTCCATTTATCACAGAATCTGAGCATGATAGTTATCAAGTATCTATCAATCAAATGACATTGCCCATGTCTGTGTTATCCATGGGCAATCCGCACGCGGTAATTATTAATCACGATGAAGCGAATTTAATGTTAGAAAAATTAGGCCAAGCGTTAAATCAACACCCGCAATTCCCGCAAGGGGTTAATCTCAGTGCAGCGCGAATAGTCAATGAAAAAAACATTCAATTGCGTGTTTACGAGCGTGGCAGCGGACTGACTTTAGCCTGTGGTAGTGGTGCGTGCGCGACGATGGTCGCCGCTAAAAAATTAGGTTTATGCAATAGTGAAGTAATTGTTCAACAAGCGGGTGGCGATTTAACCGTGATATGGGAAGGTGGCGAAGCACCCGTATTTATGCTTGGCGAAGCAGTGACGGTGTTTGAAGGAATTATTACTCTTCCTGATAATTGCTAATCAACTGGCGAACGATTAATTGATAAATCTGCGGATCTTTAAGTAAATTCCCTTGTGAAATCTTTTCATCATAAAATCGATTTAAGCGTAAAAGCCAAAAATTGACTGCAGCGTATAATTGCATGGCGGGCCAGTATTTTTTTTCTAAGGGGGCAAAGGGACGAAGCGTTTGATAACACGTTAAAAAATGTTGGGTTAATTTCTCATCTACATAACCTTCTGTGGTTTGGCAACAATCATTAATCGCTACAGCAACATCATATAAATAATAGTCATATGCTGCATCATAAAAATCGATGACGCTGATTAATTGTTGTTGTTGAAAAAATAAATTATCACGAAATAAATCAGAGTGAGTAATGCCCTTAGGTAAATCAATAAAATCGACATTATTCAAAATAGCGAGTGCATTGGCTAAATCGATTTTTTCAGCGGGTTGAAGTTGTTGGTGCAATTTATCAATCATATTCATTTGCCATATGCGGTTGCGTTTATTCTCGCGCTTAAATTCATGTTGGTTTGAAAAAGTATGCAGTCGCGCTAAAAAGAATGCCACTTGCTGAATTTGTTCTAAAGATAAATTAATTTCATGTTGGCCTTGAATTAATTCTGTGACAATCAGCGGTTTGTGATGATAACAAAATAGCGGTTGGCGATAATACAGTTTGGGCACCGGAAAAAAGTGCGCGCCTAATGCTTCCAGCAATTGTAGGGTGATGTTGAGATCGGCAAGCGTTCCAGATTCTAACACCGTGATCACGTACGATTTTTCCCGACAATTTACTACATAATTGGAATTTTGAGTTCCGCCTGATAGGGGAGCAAACTGTTGATAGTGCCCTAAATGGTAATACTGTACCACTGCTAAAATCGTTTGTTCACTTAACGCGGTATAAATCGCCATCGTTTTTCCTGTGTAGGGTTCATCCGTTAAAATTTATGCGATGGAGCTTGCCCCTGGGTCTTTTAATTTAGGATAATACCCCACTGAGTTTAGAAGGCAATTGAATATGACGCAAAACAAACCGATTATTTTAGTAGATGGCTCCTCTTATTTATACCGTGCATTTCACGCACTACCACCACTCACCAACTCGCACGGAGAACCCACCGGAGCGATATATGGTGTAATTAGCATGTTAAAGCGTTTGCAAAAAGATTATCAACCCGAATTGATGGCGGTGATTTTCGATCCCAAAGGAAAAACATTTCGTCACGATTTATTCAAAGACTATAAAGCCACGCGTCCGCCCATGCCGGATGATTTGCGAGTGCAAATTGAGCCGGTATTTAGCCTGATAAAAGCCTTAGGTTTTCCGTTGATTATTGTGGATAAAGTAGAAGCCGATGATGTAATTGGGAGTTTTGCGCATTTGGCTTTGCAAGATAAACGCGAAATATTAATTTCTACTACCGATAAAGATATGGCGCAATTAGTTAATGATCATATTCATTTAATTAATACCATGAGCAATAAACGTTACGATCGCCAAGCCGTTATCGAAAAATTTGGTGTGCCTCCAGAACTCATCGTCGATTATTTGGCATTAATCGGCGATAAAATTGATAACGTTCCTGGCGTTAATAAATGTGGTCCTAAAACGGCGGTAAAATGGCTGCAAGAATTTGGCGATTTAAATGGGATAATAGCGAATGCTAAAAATATTAAAGGTAAAGTGGGAGAATATTTGCGCGAAAGTGTGGAATTTTTGCCACTCTCCAAACAATTAGTCACCATTCATTGCACGGTTGATATGCCGTATCAATTAAATGATTTATTAGTGCATCCTGCCGATACTCAAACCTTAAAAGAATTATTCACCCGCTATGAATTTAAAACCTGGTTAAAAGAATTAACCGAAACCACTGACGCGGAAAAAAAATCAGTCAGCCATCACTACCACACTATTTTTACAGAAGAACAATTGCTGCCGTGGTTAGCTCGGTTACAACAAGCTCCACACTTTGCTTTCGATATTGAAACAACGAGCCTCGATTATATGCAAGCCGAATTAGTGGGATTGTCGTTTGCAGTCACGGCGGAAGAAGCTGCGTATATTCCTCTTGCACACAATTATGAAAATGCACCTCAGCAATTAAATCGTGAGAAAATATTAACTTTGTTAAAACCCATTTTAGAAATCCCACAAAAAATCATTGGGCAAAATATAAAATACGATATGAATATTCTATGCCGCTATGGAATTAATATTTCTAGTTTAGCAGGCGATACCATGCTTGAATCGTATGTGTTAAACAGCACCAGTAATCGGCACGATATGGATACGCTAGCGTTGCATTATTTAAATTATCACACGATTACCTTTGAAGAAATTGCCGGTAAAGGTGCTAAACAAGTGACGTTTAATCAAGTCGACATCGCCACAGCCACAGCATATGCTGCAGAAGACGCTGATATTACGTTACGCTTACATCACGTATTACACCCCAAAATTTTGGCAGAAGAAAAATTAAATCACATTTATCAAACCATTGAATTGCCTTTAGTTCCAGTGTTATCGCGCATGGAATGTGAAGGTGTATTAATTGATAAAACCTTATTAGCGCAACAAAGCCAAACATTGGCTAAACGCATAAAAGAACTTGAGCAACAAGCATTTCAATTAGCCAAGTGTGAATTTAATTTAGGTTCACCCAAACAATTACAAGATATTTTATTTACCGAATTAAAATTACCGATCATTCAAAAAACCCCTTCAGGTCAACCTTCGACGGCTGAAAATGTCTTAGAAGAATTAGCGTATGAGTATGAATTACCTAAAGTGATTTTAGAATTTCGCAGTCTCAGTAAATTAAAATCGACCTATACCGATCGTCTACCCGAACAAATCGATCTTAAGACGGGGAGAGTTCACACGTCCTATCAGCAAGCGGTGACGTCTACCGGGCGCTTATCATCTTCTAATCCTAATTTACAAAATATTCCTATTCGTCATGAAGCGGGTCGTCAAATTCGTCGCGCATTCATTGCACGAGCAGAACACGTTATCGTGGCGGCAGATTATTCACAAATTGAATTACGAATTATGGCGCATTTATCGGGTGATCGTGGTTTATTAAACGCCTTTGCCCAAGGCTTAGATATTCATAAAGCCACCGCCGCTGAAGTTTTCGGTGTGCCATTAAATGAGGTCACCAGCGATCAACGGCGGAGTGCCAAAGCGATTAATTTTGGTTTAATTTATGGCATGTCCGCCTTTGGCTTAGCTAAACAATTAGGGATCGACAGAAATAATGCGCAAGAATACATGGATTTATATTTTCATCGTTACCCAGGCGTAAAACAGTATATGGAAAATACGCGTCAACAAGCCAAACAACTAGGCTATGTGGAAACCATCAGCGGACGGCGATTATACTTACCTGAAATTAATTCTAAACAGTTTCAGCGGCAACGTGCCGCAGAACGGGCTGCCATTAACGCGCCTATGCAGGGCAGTGCGGCCGATATTATTAAACTTGCGATGATTGATATTGATCGGTGGATACAGCGCGAAAAAATCGCTGCGGTGATGATCATGCAAGTCCACGATGAATTGGTCTTTGAAGTTCATCATCACTGTGTAGAAAACGTGAAACACGAAATTGCCGAACGCATGAGCCGCGCGTTAACCTTAGTAGTTCCACTAGCGGTTGAAGTGGGGGTCGGCGCAAATTGGGATGAGGCGCATTGATAGGATATAAACTTAATTGATGAATGAAGGGATGTTCGCTCAATATTGTGCTATTCTTTTAGTAAAGAGGAGTAATCCCAATGCTAAGTTATCAACGCGTACGTGAACTGCTACAAAAAAGCCCGCAAATGGGTTTTAGTCAACTGCAATTAGCTTTTCTCCAACAGCTAGCGAATCTAATTCCTGATGGCGGAGAAATCGACTTGAATAATGCCGTTCAATCCGGTCAATTATTTGCCGGTGGCGATCAGTTCGGAACAAAAAATATTGCCGCGGCCTTTATTTTATTTGCACAAGGGGGCGGACCGCAAGGCACCATACGAGGTGATATGGTAAGTGGCAGTCGTTCAGTTGAATCATTCGCAAACCTCGATCCTGGCTATGCGTTTGGTGCTATTAACGATGGCGGCAGCGCGCTTGAAGATATTTACTATCAAGAACAAAAACAGCGACGTTCGATACAGTATTTGCAACCTAATCCTTCGAAAAGCGCAAAAAACTCTTATGCGGAAGTACTCGAAGAAGCGGCATTAGCTCGAGGAATGGTAACGAATAAAATAGCTGAAGAAAACGCCAATGCAGAATATGAATGGGACAAGAAACATTACCGCTATCGTAGTTCTGTGGGAGGCTAAAAATCGGTGACAGAAAACTGAGGAATGACTATGCACTCTTATTTTAATATTCATAATCGTTTGCGTTGGATTGATAAACACAAAAAAGAGTTATGCGTTTCCGAGCAAGAAATTCAAGGATTGTGTTTATTAGCGACTAAAGAAATGGTTTCCCAAGAAGAATTTATTCGCTACATTCAGGGAAGTGATACTCCTGGTAATGGTAATCGCGTGGGGGCGAATGTTCTCGGGAGTTATGGTGCTCAAGCGCCATTAATGGATCACTACGCTTTTGTCGGCGGGCATGCCGAAGGGACGAGTCTTTTTGAAGATCGTTTGTTAGAAGATACGTTAGTCAAATGTGCTAATTCTCATGAGTCTTGGATCAAACAACATCAAGAAGATAAAAGTTTGCACGATGCTCGCGTGAGAGCATTGGCATTATATCAACTTGCTACCATTGAAGCAGATAAAGAACATCAACAAGAATTAGAAGAAGCCATGCATTATCGTTTAAGACCCACTCTTTGAAGTTTCCATCGCTTAAAAGCGAATCAAAATTAATATTGTTTGTATTATGCATCTTATCGAGATCGAACAGATTTTATAGTAAAA
This sequence comes from Legionellales bacterium, assembly GCA_026125385.1. Lineage (NCBI taxonomy): Bacteria > Pseudomonadati > Pseudomonadota > Gammaproteobacteria > Legionellales > Legionellales bacterium. The sequence continues at coordinate 49,694 of JAHCLG010000014.1, read as the reverse complement.
TCTTGCAAACACTGTTGCATAGGAACACCCATGGACAAATACGCGAGCCTCACACCGGAAAGCTATGCTATTTTAAAAGAGAAGCATACCGAACCGCCTTTCACCGTTGATATTAAAACCATTCCTGAACGAGGAACTTTTATCTGCCGTGGTTGTGGTATGGCTTTGTTTCGGGCACATCATGAATTTATTTCTGGCTGTGGTTGGCCAAGTTTTGATGATGAAATTCCCCATCGCATTAAACGCCAAGCGGATGCTGATGGTCGTCGCACGGAGATCCTCTGTGCGCGGTGCGACGGTCACCTAGGCCATGTATTTGAAGGGGAAGGACATACCGCAAAAAATTTGCGTCACTGCGTTAATTCTTTAGCCATTGAGTTCGTGCAGGATAATGAAGTCATGGATACTGAAGAAGCCATCATTGCTGCGGGTTGTTTTTGGGGCGTAGAATATTATTTTGAAAAACTGGCTGGTGTTATCGCGACACAAGTTGGCTATAGCGGTGGTGCCACTTCCAACCCAACTTATGAAGATGTTTGCCGCGGTAATACGCATCACCTTGAAGTCTTACGTGTAATTTACGATAAAGATAAACTAACGTACGAACAAGTAATTAAATATTTTTTTGAAATACATAATTTTACTCAAGATAATGGGCAAGGTCCTGATATTGGTGAACAATATTTAAGTGCTATTTTTTATTTCAATCCATCACAACGCGATACCGCAGAACAGGTGATAAAAATATTGAAAGAAAAAGGCTATCAGGTGACAACACAATTAAGAAAAGTGACACATTTTTGGTCGGCGGAAGAGTATCATCAACATTATTATGATAAAATGCAAAAATCACCTTATTGTCATCGGCATAATAAAATATTTTAATCTGCTGCTCGACTTTACTAATTTTTATTCGGAGATTCTCAAAAGGGCTAACTATGATTCATTCCCAAGAAAATTTTATAACGTTACCAGAAAGGCCTGGCATTCCAGCTTGCAAAATTTTCACCAAGCAATATGTGCAAAAAAAATTAGGTGAGAGAAATACCATTATTCTTTTACCGGGTGGCCCAGGTAATGATATGGGAATGTATGATGATCCGGCCATGTCACTTGCTCAAACATTTTTTCAAGTCGCCGATGTGATTCTTTTCGATCCAAGGGCTTGTGGTAAGAGTGAACGATGCGATATCGAATGGTGTTCGCTTGATCATTATATCGATGATGTAGAGGCAATTCGTCAGCATTTTAATATCAATCCCGATCATTTTTTTGTTTTCGGACAATCTTATGGCTCAATAGTAGCCTTAGGTTATTCGATTCGGTATGCAGAGTCATTAAAAAAATTATTACTCATTGGCGGTGTGGTCAGTTCCGCTTTTTATGCGGAAGCTAAAGCCAACTTAAATGAAATTGGCACACCCGAGCAAATTGCGTTTGCAGAGAAATTATGGAATGGTGCATTTGATGGTTCTAAAAAAGAAATTACCGACTTTTATCGATTAATGTCTCCTTTGTATTCTTATTCTTTCGAGCCAGGGGAACCTCCTCTGGAAATTGGTTACAACATTGATATCATGAATTATGGTTGGGGAACTTTTTTAAAACATTTTAATTATGAAAACCAATTAATTAATGTTAAATGCGAGACATTAATTTTATTGGGAGAAAATGAATGGATCATGCCAAGATCGCATATTGATATGATGTATCATTCTATTCCAAACTGTTCCCTAAAAATATATCCCAAATGCATGCATATGCTATGGATAGATCAATGGGAAATATTTGTCGAGGACGCTCTAAACTTTTTAGAGCCTGTTCAAAGTCTCCAATCTTGGCCATAAACTGCCGATTTTCTGTGCTCCGATGCTCATTTACTGACGTGTAAACTGCGCTCCGGTGCTCAAAAATCGACACTTTCTGACTCAAGCTTGGAGACTTTGAACAGGCTCTTAGCGTCAGTTCAAAATTTTTATGCTTGAATCTTTTGAATAGGCTCTTAGGTTGAACGATACGCCAGCGCTTCTAAAATTGATTCTTCAGTTAATGCTTCGACACCTTGTAAATCGGCTATCGTCCGCGCCACTTTTAATAAGCGATGAAAACTGCGCGCTGATAATTGATAACGAGTTAAGGCTTTATCAATGATAGTTTGCGCACTCGGCGTTAAAACACAATAGTGATGTAAATCGGCGTTGGTGAGCGCACTGTTTAAATACCCTTGGCGAGTGAGTTGGCGCTGTCTTGTTTCGTGGACTAATTGTTTGAGATTAGCACTCGTAGGATTTTTGCGCGAAGTTTCTAGGAGTAATTCATTGGCAATGCGTTTGACTTCAATATGTAAATCAATGCGATCCAGCAAGGGTCCCGAAATTTTGCGTTTATAACGTTCTACATAATCAGGACTGCAACGACAGCGCCCACTTGCATCACCATAATAACCACATGGACACGGATTCATGGCCGCAATAAATTGAAAACGTGCAGGAAATTCAGCGCGACGTGCGGCGCGCGAAATCATAATTTTTCCCGATTCTAACGGTTCGCGTAATGCTTCTAAGACATGGCGATTAAATTCAGTTAATTCATCTAAAAATAAAATCCCATTATGCGCTAACGAAATTTCACCCGGGCGTGGAGGCGAACTGCCACCGACTAAGGCAATGCTCGATGCTGTGTGATGGGGGGCGCGAAAAGGCGGTTGGAAAAAATGATTTTCTTCGCGTTTGCAATCGGCTAAAGAATAAATCATCGCCGTTTCTAACGCGAGTTGTTCTGATAACGCGGGCAAAATGGTGGGTAAACGCGTGGCGAGCATGGTTTTACCGGTACCAGGTGAACCCGACATTAACAAGGAATGCCCACCACTGGCTGCAATTACCAAAGCGCGTTTAGCATTATCTTGGCCTTGAATATCTTGCATATCCACCGCATAACTTACCGCGTGGTGAATGGTTTGAATTTCTACGGCGGTTAATGTTGTTTGATCGTTTAAAAATCCACAGACATCCAATAAATGGGGAGCGCACCACGTTTTGCCATAACGCGCAAAACGCGCGTCTATGGCATTGTCTTGCGGAATAATTAATTCCCGCTTGGCTTGATGCGCCGCAATCGCCATCGGCAAAATAGCATCGGCAGGCCGCAACTCGCCATTTAAGGCTAATTCGCCAGTAAACTCACAATGACTTAAATGATCTTTTTTAATTTGTTGCGACGCTGCCAAAATGCCTAACGCAATGGGTAAATCAAAACGGCTTCCTTGTTTGGGTAAATCAGCCGGTGCTAGATTAATGGTAATGCGTTTGGCAGGAAATTCGAATTGGGCATTTAAAATAGCACTGCGTACGCGATCTTTACTTTCGCGCACCGTGGCTTCGGGTAAACCGACAATTGATAATCGAGGTAAACCATTTGAGATATGAGTTTCCACGGTAACCAGCGGCGCATCAATGCCTAATGCGGCGCGAGTATAAACGATAGCATTCGACATAACTCACAATTACTTTTGTTCTAAAGTCGTCACAATTTTTTCTAACTCCATTAATTTCTCACGCGTTTTGGCTAATACCTTAGTTTGCACATCAAACTCTTCGCGCGTGACTAAATCTAATTTAGCAAAATAACTTTGTAAAATTCGCCGGAAGTTATCTTGAATATCACGTTGGATGTTACGTAATTCAGGAGGGATCACTTGGCTGAGTTTTTCTGCAATTTCATCGAGCAATTTAGGATCAAACATGATTTTTTCCTTTTTGATAAAAACGCAAGTGTAACAAGCTTGGGTTCAAGCGTCAGTAAAAATACCTTTTCGCGAGATGATCGCTTACAATGAGAAAATCTTTGCTAATGAGATTTATGTATGAAGTCAACAAAAGTCAGTGTGGGTATGGCGTTGCAAGTATGGTGGATGCATTTTTTGTTAGCATCTCGCCTCACTGCCGTAGTAATGTTTTTTATGTATGTGTTTGCCTTAATTACCATGGCATTATTGGGTAAACCCATTAATTTTTATGTTTATTATGAACATCGTTGGATTATTGGCTTATTTGCGATTTTTATTTACATGATCCCTGGCAGCATTTGGGCTGTGCGATCGTTAATGAATCGACAATTTAGCCATTTTCGTGTGTTAACCTTAGCGGATGAATGACGATGATGAAATTTCTCATAGCGATTATTAAACCTTTTAAACTCGATGATGTGCGCGATGCGCTGGCGGAAATAGGCGTGCAAGGGATGACAGTCACTGAAGTCAAAGGATTTGGTCGTCAACGCGGACATACGGAACTCTATCGTGGCGCAGAGTATGTCGTCGATTTTTTACCCAAATTAAAAATTGAAATTGCCTTGGAAGCAAGCTTAGTAGATAAAGCCATTGAAGCGATCTCTACCGCGGCATATTCTGGAAAAATGGGAGATGGAAAAATTTTTGTTTTAGGATTAGAAGAAGTCGTGCGCGTGCGCACGGGTGAGCAAGGCATTGAGGCATTATAAAGGAATAGCTATGGCAACTAATGAAATATATTTATTAACGGCCGGTGTATTAAATATTTTAGTCTTTTGTGGCATGGCGATGTTTGCTGCTGGATTAATTCGCACCTGCAATATGGGATCACTCTTTGCGAAAAATTGTTTAGGGCTGGCAGTGACCGCAATGACATTTTTAGGCCTGGGATACTCGATTATTTTTATGAATCATGATCATCATGCCTATTTTCCCGATTTAAGCATTATCTTTCAATCGCAACAATCTTGGCATCACTTTTGGGATGTGGAAATTAGCGATACCTCAATTGCCACGGCATTTTATCATTTTGGTTTAGCCTTAATTACCATGGCCATCATCGCGGGTGCGACAGCAGAACAATTAAAACTGTGGTCTTATGTGATATTTTGTCTGTTATTTATGATTTTTGTTTATCCAGTTCTGGGTTATTGGTTACACGAGGGTGGATTTATTTATCAAATGCATTTTATCGATCGAGGAAATTGTGCGCTGATTTTTTTAAGTGCTGCGGCAAGCTCATTGAGTGGCATATTAATTTTAGGCGCGCGCCCCGGACGTTACAATAATCCCACCGGTATAAAACCCATTTTAGGTGGCAATATGCCAATTGCCGTATTAGGAACCTGGTTAGTATTAATAGCCAGTTTTGGGTTTTTGGGGGCATATTCGATTTTGCATCAGGATACTCACGGATTTTTTGCTGTGTTTATTAATTCACTGATGGCCAGTAGCGTGAGTTCGCTGGTCATGGCCATATTAACACGCATCATTTATGGATCGGTGGATTTAAGTTTAGTCTTAAACGGTTTATTAATTGGCGTAATTTTAATTTCTGCGACAGCACCTTCACTCGCGCTTTCAGATGTAGTGACCATTAGCGCGATTGGCAGCATTATTTGCTTTTTTAGTATTATTTTATTAGACAAGTTAAAAATTGACGATCCTATCGGGGCCATCGGAGGATTCGGCATGGCCAGTATTTGTAGTTTACTCAGTGCGAGTTTGATCACTGCGCCGAATTCTGCTCATTCGGCATTAAGCTGGTTCAAACAATTTTTCATTCAACTGAATAGCACGATGATTATCACCTTTTGGGTGTTTCTAACAACACTCATTATTTGGATTATTATAAACTTTGTGATGGGTTTGCGAGTCTGTGCTGAAGCAGAAATTCTGGGTAATGATGTTATTGAATGCAGTGTAAAAGCCTATCCCGATTTTATTAATAAATAACAGGAGCATTAGCGGATGAAATTTAATATCGAGGTAGATTTAACACCTGAGGAATTGCGACGTTTTTTAGGATTACCGGATGTGCAAAGCTTGCAAAATGAGATAATAAATAATTTACGTGAAAAAATGACACAAGGTATTGATGGATTTGATCCAATGAATTTAATGAAGATGATTTTCCCAGATAATCTTCAGACCCTGCAAACAATGCAGAAACAATTTTGGGAGACTTGGATGAAAAATCCAGTTACTGCGAAAAAAGCGGCATCATCTGACGATAAATAATGAAGGAGGAAGCTTTATAGTATGAATACAACCCATTTAAATGGCGCAACTATTTTAGTCACGCGTCCCAAAAAGCAAGCAGAACCTCTCTGTAATATGATTAATGCTTATGGTGGAGTTGCTATTTCGCAACCAACCATGGAAATTATTCCAACCTTAGACGATCCCAGTATTAAAAATTTATTAAATAATATAGATAAGGTTAATTTATTTATTTTCGTTAGTCAAAATGCTGTTATTTATGGGTTACCCTTAATCCAATCTCAACTCAATAAATCACAAGAATTTGCTACCATAGGAAATGCCAGCGCACGTTTATTAACCCAACATGGCATAGACAAAGTAATATACCCCCAAGATATTTTTAATACTGAAACCTTATTAGACTTAGAACGCTTACAAAATGTTAATAAGCAAACAATTGCGATTATCTCTGGGATAAATCCTCGTCCTAAATTAGCCAAAGAATTGATAGAACGCGGTGCCAACGTTATTTCAACCTACGTTTATCGCAGTGAATTGCCGCAATGTGATATGCTCAGTACGCTAGTTAGTCATCCTATTGATGGGATTGTTTGTACGAGTCTTGCTTGTTTAGAAAATTTTTTAAATTTGTGTGGAGCCGCTGGGCTTGATTTAATTCGTCACAAGCGCTTTATAGTTATTACTCCTATGATGGAAATTTTCGCGAAAAACTTGGGAATTAATAATATTTATTGTGCCAAAAATGCCAACGAAGAATCTTTAATGGAGGCGATCATCGCTTCTGGGATAGGCAAGGAAAAACGCCATGACTGAACAACCAAGCATCCATAAAGAAACCTTAGCAGAAGCGTCGCTGACTGATGAAAAATTTTATCGGAAAATTCCTTTAGCCAGCTATTTACTGATAATTGCCATTATTGTTATTTTATTTGCCGTTTTGTATCCTATGATTCGCGAGTCAACTACGCAACAAACAGTTCGATCATTGCAAACACAAATAGCACAATTACAACAAACGGTAATCACCAATCAATCAACCAATGAAACAGCACTAAAACAACTTTCAGTCCAAGCACAACAATTCACTCAAAACACCCAAACACAATTGAATGAATATACAAAAAAAATTCAAACCCTAACTCAAGATAGGGCGAATAAGAATCAATCGTTGGTGTTAGCAGAAACCTTGTATTTAGTACGTTTGGCCAATTATACGTTACACTTAACGGGTAAAATCTCTCAAACCATTCTGATGTTAGAAAATGCCGATCAACGCTTAGCGAGCTTAAATAATCCTAAATTTCTGGCGATAAGACAAACCTTAGCTCAAGATATTACGCGTTTACAAGCGGTGCCACAGGTAGATTACGTGGCATTAATTTTAAAATTGCAGGCGCTATCTGATCAAGTGGAGAAACTTGGTTTAAATAATCCCGTCAATGATGCTAATCATGCAAGTTTACCCGTATTACCCGCAACGACGTGGCGTGAAAAATTAAAAAATAGTTTACATCATATTGAAAAATTAATTGTCATTCGCCATCATGATAAACCTATTGAACCTTTGTTGCCTGCCGAGCAAGCCGTTTATTTACGGCAAAATATTCAATTATTACTGCAGCAAGCACAATGGGCAGTGCTACAAAAAAACCAAGCGTTATATCAAAATAATTTAACTCGGGTTATAGAAACCATAAAACAATATTATGATATAAATCAAGCAGACGCCCGTGGGTTTTTAACGAGTATCGAACAATTACGCACGACTAACGTGCAACCCGCTTTGCCAAATATTGATGATTCATTATCGTTATTACAACATTTAAATCGGACAACTTAAGCGATGAAGCGATTTTTATTGTATATTTTATTTTTAGTGTTGGCGGTTATTCTTGGTTTAAAAATTCAACACGATCCTGGCTATGCCTTATTTGCCTATGGACAATGGACGGTTGAAATGCCTTTATGGTTTGGATTTATTTTATTCTTTACGGTAATAATAATTATTATAGCGATTTACCAAATCATTTACAGCAGCATTAACACAACGCAGCATTTTCACTATTGGTGGAAAAAGCGACGTCATCATATAGCCCAGCGTAAAATCAATAAAGGATTAATTGAATTAACTTTTGGTCATTGGCAGTTGGCTGAAAAATATTTAATGAATTCCGCCAAGTTTAGTACCATCCCCGTAGTAAATTATTTAGCGGCAGCACGAGCTGCTCATGAGTTGAGAGCGTATGATAGGCGCGATGAATATTTACGTTTGGCGCATGGGGTGAGCAAAAAAGCCGATATTGCCGTGAGTTTAATGCAGGCGCAATTACAATTAAATCATCATCAGTATGAACAAGCATTAGCTACCTTAAATCGGTTATATCAGTTAATTCCCGAACATACTTATGTCTTGCGCTTATTAATGCAATTATATTTGCAATTAAAAGAATGGGAAAAATTAATGGAGTTATTGCCAAAACTCCGCAAAGCAAAAGTGTGTAAAGAGCAAGAATTATTTACCTTAGAAAAAGAAATCTATCGTGAAGTATTATTAAAATATGCCAACACTCCGCAGCTTGAACACTATTGGCAAATGCTACCTAAAGCGCTTAAGCAGGATGCCGAGGTTGTGTTAATTTACGCTGAGCAGCTTATTCACAATCAAGCATGGTCGCAAGCCGAAAAATTATTACAAGACACCTTAAAAAAACACTATGATGATCAATTGATTTTGCTTTACGCAAATTTGCATGGCGGAAATCCCACGCAACGCTTAGCCTTAGCCGAGCAATGGTTAAAATCACAACCGCAAAATCCGCAATTATTGTTGGCGTTAGGGATGATCGCGAATGCCGCCAAATTATGGGGCAAAGCCAAACATTATTTCGAACAAAGTGCCGCCTTGGCTGCCAATCCTCAAATTTTTGCCGCTTTAGGCCAGTGGTATGAAACGCAAGGCCAGCCCGAACAGGCTTTTCATTATTATCGTCAAGCAGTAGAATACACGTGTCGACAATAACGTGAGTGAATGCCCATGAACGTCACAAAATGGTTAAGTCAAACCTACCAACATCTTTATGAAGCCATGCAGCGCGTCACCTATGCCGATCATTGTTCAAATAATCAATTATTTACTGCTCAACACATCGATAAAAACGATTTTTTTCGCTTTGGTTTAATAGCCGCCGCTGTCAAATTATGCGCGCAACAACGCAGTTTCTTCACTAATCCTGAACGCGATAACATTGAAGAACTGATGAACTACGCTCAAGAATTAAAAACATTAATCGTCTGTTGGCAAGACGTCATCGAAGATAGCCCGTATAAACAAGAATTTACCCCAGTCTTAGAATGTATTCGTCATCAATTACAAACATTTAACGCGAATTATCATTAACTATGGTACAATCGCGCCATTTTTATTAACTTAATAGTTTGACCATGAATTTAATTATTCCAGATTTTAGCAAGATTAAGATGGCGGTGGTGGGAGATGTGATGCTCGATCGTTATTGGACGGGCAATACCAAACGAATTTCTCCAGAAGCACCGGTGCCCGTGGTTCATGTAAATGACATTAAAGAATGTCCAGGCGGCGCGGGCAACGTCGCGATGAATTTAAAAAGTCTGGGAGTTCATACCAGTTTATACGGTATTATAGGTCGCGATGAAGCAGGCGCTCGTCTACTAAATACACTACAACACAGTGGAATTGAAAACCATCTTCAGCAAATTGATGATTTACCGACGATCACGAAATTACGAGTATTAAGTTTACATCAACAACTGATACGTTTAGATTTCGAAGAAACTTTTGCAAATTTATCGACACCACATATTCATCATCACTTTCTGCAAAATCTCCCTCAATATCACGCGATTATTCTGTCGGATTATCACAAAGGCACGTTAACTGATAGTGAAAACATTATTCGACAGGCGAAAGCACATAATGTTTTAACGTTTGCCGATCCTAAAGGTGAAAGTTTTGAAAAATATCGCGGTGTCGATGTGATCACGCCCAATCGTAAAGAATTTGAGATGATCGTGGGGCAGTGCCGCAATGACGAAGAGTTGGTGAATAAAGCACAGCGCGTGTTACACGAACATCAGATTGGCGCATTGTTAGTAACCCGCGGCAGCGAAGGCATGAGTTTAATTCGAGAGCATCATGCGCCGATTCATTTACCGGCGCGAGCATTTGAAGTATTAGATGTTACTGGTGCTGGCGATACCGTTATTGCCGTTCTTGCGGCTTCATTGGCGGCGGGCAGTCCCATCGAAATTGCGATGTATTTAGCCAATGTCGCGGCAGGAATTACGGTTCAACATTTGGGCGCGGCGCAAGTGAGCGTATCCGAATTACGACGCGTGGTGCGTAAACAACAATTTTCTCAACTAGGTGTGTTGAGTGAAGAAGAAGCCATTTTAGCCACAGCAGATGCCAAAGAACGGGGTGAGAAAGTGGTGATGACCAATGGTTGTTTTGATATTTTGCACCCGGGTCATATTGGCTATCTAGAGGCAGCAAAACAACAAGGACATCGGCTCTTAGTCGCGGTTAATAGCGATGACTCGATTCGCCGTATTAAAGGCGAAGGTCGTCCCATTAAAAATCTAGCCGATCGCATGGCAATTTTAGCGGGATTACGAGCCGTCGATTGGGTAGTGCCATTTTACGAAGATACGCCGGAAAATTTAATCAAAAAAATTACTCCCAATGTCTTAGTCAAAGGTATCGACTATCAAGTGCATGAAATTGCTGGTCATCAACATGTGTTAGAACATGGGGGCGAAGTAAAATTAGTGGGACCAGAAAAAAATTGGTCGAGCACTGAATTAATCGAGCGCATCAAAAAAATAGAGGTGGTGTCATGATTATTGTAACGGGCGGTGCGGGATTTATTGGCAGTAATCTAGTAAAAGCACTCAATCAGCGCGGACGTACGGATATTTTAGTCGTAGACGATTTAAGTGATGCCATTAAATATCACAATATTGTCGATTGTGATATTTATGATTATATCGATAAAAACGCTTTTCTCGAATTATGTTTAAGTCAAAATCCTTTACCCTTCGATATCGATGTGATTTTTCATCAAGGTGCGTGTTCTGATACCACCAATTGGGATGGCCTAGCCATGATGGAAACCAATTACGAATTTTCTAAAGCCCTTTTACATATGGCGCTGGATGATCAGATCCCCTTTATTTACGCATCCAGTGCGGCAACGTATGGCATGTCTCAACATTTTACTCCGAATTTATCCCAAGAACGCCCATTAAATTTTTATGGCTACACCAAACTATTATTTGATCGTTATGTGAATCAATTGGCGGAGAATGTCGAAAGCCAAATTGTTGGTTTGAGATATTTTAATGTCTATGGCGCACGCGAAGATCATAAAAAACATATGTGCAGTGCTATTCGTCATTTTTACAATCAATTAATGAGCGAAAATAAAATTACTATTTTTTCTTGTGAAAATTGTGCGCCTGGCGAACAACAACGTGATTTTATTACCGTAGAAGATGTCATTAAAGTTAATTTATGGTGTTGGGACAATCCCAAAGTCAGTGGTTTATTTAATTGTGGTAGTGGTGTTGCTACACCATTTAATCATATTGCGCAACAATTAATTCATTGCAAAGGACAAGGTGAAATTGACTATAAACCCTTGCCGGAAAAATTGCGCGGATGTTATCAAACCTTTACCCAAGCAGACATGAGTGCTTTAAGAGCGGCAGGTTTTAAAGAAACGTTTATTGCAATCGAACAAGGCATTCGTGATTATTTTGATTTTTTGCAGCAGCAAAAATAGCATAATATGATTGATTTAACGGCTTACGATGGTTTAGGTATTGCAGAATTAATTCGCGATAAAATTCTTTCTGCTGAAGAAGTATTGCAAGCTACTATTCTGCAATGTGAAAAAATTAATCCTCGTATTAATGCCATTTCACAAAAACTCTATGATTTTGCTTATCAATCGTTAAAAAAATATCAACCGGAAAGTATATTTGCTGGCGTGCCGTGTTTATTAAAAGATTTAAGCATGGATTTGCAAGGTTATCCGACGTCAAGTGGTAATCCATTTTTTGCTACTCAACCTGCACCAGTCACCAGCCATATCGTTAAACGTTATCTTGAGGCGGGATTCATTATTTTAGGTAAAACCAATGTTCCTGAATTTGGAATTCACTGGACGACGGAATCCACTTTTTTAGGCGTTTGTCGTAATCCGTGGGATGTATCATTAAGTGCAGGCGGATCGTCTGGAGGTAGTGCCGCGGCTGTCGCAAGTGGGATGGTAACGATTGCCAGTGCTTCCGATGCCGGAGGTTCGATTCGTGTGCCTGCTGCTTTGTGTGGGTGTTTGGGATTAAAACCGTCGCGCGGACGCATCAGCTTTTCTCCTCACCCTGATAAAGGTTGGCATCAAATTTCAGTATTACATGCAATTACGCGCAGTGTTCGCGATAGTGCTGCATTATTAGATATTGCCTGCGGTAATCAACCCGGAGATAAATTTTTATTAGATTCTCCAGCGATATCCTTTTCGCAACAATTAACGTTACCGCTAAAACCGTTAAAAATTGCTGTCGATCCTCAATCACCTTTAGGCGGAAAAGTCAGTCCTATCTGTCAACAAGCACTCATCAATGCGGTCAACAAATTATTAACTCATGGACATCATATTGAAGAAGCACAGTTAAGTTATCCGCATTTTACAACAATGGAAGCCCGTTTCACGCTAACAGCAAAAGCATTGGCGAAGAGTTTTATTGAATATGGAATCAAGGAATCGATGGTTGAACCCTTGTCCTGGGAATTTGCTCAATATGGCTCAACACTTACTATGCAGGAATTTTTCCAAGCAGCGCAAGAGATTGAAGCGGCCAGTCACACCGTGCATGATTTTTTTAAGGATTACGATATTTATCTCACGCCTATGCTCGCTGCACCACAATTAAAATTAAATGAACTAATTTATCAGCATGGCGATCCTTTAGCATTTTATCGTGACATTACCTATTCTTTTACGCCGTTTACTCTGCTGGCGAATAATAGCGGGATCCCAGCTATTTCCGTGCCGATTTTTTTAGAAGATTATCCCACCCCGCTAGCCGTACAATTGATGAGTGGCATAGGGCAGGAAGGAAAATTATTACAATTAGCGTTGCAATTAGCAGAACAGCAACCGTGGCCTGGTGCGGGTAGAAGTTAATATTTTAATAATGTTATAATTTTGTCTACTAAAATAAACTGGGTTATTTTTCATGACTACAGTAGCAAAAACTCATTTAATTATTCGTCAAGCAACCATTCATGATGTTGCGGCAATTCGCGAATTGGTCAAACATGTTTATCCTAATGTGTCCCCTTATTCACATGAAGCGTTGCGCAGTCACATGAATCATTATCCGCAAGGCCAATTTGTCGCAGAATTTAACGGTAAAATCGTGGGATATTGCGCAACGTTTAAAATTCAAGGTGCATTAGCATTGCAACCACACACCTGGGAGTCAATCACCGGTCAAGGTTTTGCAGCACATCATGATAATCACGGCGATTATTTATACGCTATGGAAGTTTGCGTTGATCAATCTTATCGTGGGTTACGTATTGGCAATCGCTTGTATCAAGCACGGCAAAAATTATGTAAAAGTGAAAATTTAAAAGGGATCATCAGTGGCGGGCGTATTCCTGGATTTTCTCGTCAACGCAAAAAATATGCCACAGCCGATGATTATGTCAATGCCGTGATTAATAAAGAAATAAAAGACAAAACTTTATCCTTTCAACTACGCAATGGATTTGAATGTATTGGGGTGCTAAAAAATTATTTACCTTCTGATAAAGAATCTGCCGGTTTTGCAAGCCATATTATTTGGCATAATCAAGATCGGGTAGAATCCGATCTCAAGCAATCTCGCAAAGTACGAGGGCGCTCAGTCGATACTATTCGCATTAGTTGTGTTCAATATAAACAGCGCGCGGTGCGTTCCTTTGCTGAATTTGCTCAACACGTGGAATATTTTGTAGATGTGGTTGCCGATTACTACGCCGATTTTGTTTTATTCCCCGAATTATTTACCCTGCAATTATTATCAATTGAAAATCAAAAATTAAAACCGGAAGAATCAATTATCACATTAACAAACTATACCGAACAATTTAAAAGTATGATGACGCAATTAGCCGTCAGTTATAATATCAATATTATTGGCGGCTCACATCCGACTAAAATTGGGGAAGATATTTATAATATTTCTTATGTATTTTTGCGCGATGGCTCAATCTACGAACAAGCGAAAATTCATCCGACTCCCAACGAACGCTATTGGTGGAATGTTAAAGGCGCTAATCAATTAGTGGCTATTCCAACCGACTGCGGCACTATTGGGGTGTTAATTTGCTATGATTCTGAATTTCCAGAATTAGGCCGTCATTTAATAAATCAAGGCGCGCGAATTCTCTTTATTCCATTTTGCACAGATGAACGGCAAAGTTATTTGCGCGTGCGGTATTGTGCGCAAGCACGCGCCGTAGAAAATCAATGTTACGTTGCTATGGCAGGCAATGTCGGGAATTTGCCTGGCGTTGAAAACATGGATATTCAATATGCGCAGAGTTGTATTTTAACACCATGCGATTTTCCTTTTTCGCGCGATGGTATTGCCGCGGATACCACCCCCAACGTGGAAATGGTTTCTTTTGCGGATTTAAGTTTAAAATCGTTGGATATTGCCCGTGCCAATGGTACAGTGTTAAATTTAAAAGATAGACGAAATGATCTATACCAAGTAACCTGGAAACATCTGGCAAAAAGCTGAGTGCAGGATTAATGATACCGATTCAAATACAAACTCAACCTGACGATGAGACTTGCGGTCCTACCAGCCTACATGCCGTTTATCGTCATTATGGCGATAATATTTCCCTAGACGAGGTGATTAAACAAGTAAAAAAAGCGCGAAATGGCGGCACCTTACCGGCGTATTTAGCGTGTCATGCACTTGATCGAAATTATCGGGTCACTGCTTACGTTTATAATATCAATATTTTTGATCCGACCTGGTTTGATAGGCGTACCCATCGTACCGAAAATAAAGATCTCTTAAAAAAACTTCATCAACAAAAAAAATATCTGACCTATCGCCGCGATATCGAAGCCTCAAATGCCTATATTAAAATGTTGCGTAAAGGTGGTGAAATCCGTTTTCAGGATTTAAATTTAACGCTACTAGAATGTCTATTTGCTCAAAAGAAACCAATACTCACGGGGTTAAGCGCAACCTATCTTTATCAATCGCCACGTGAACGTACAAATCGTAAAGGTGAATCAATCTACGATGATATTCGCGGCGATCCTTGTGGGCATTTTGTGATTTTATGCGGAATTGACGATGAAGGCCGCAATCTTGTTGTCGCCGATCCGCATCGCACGAATCCAATTTCTAAAAATAATTACTATAAAGTTACGCGTTCACGTTTAATTAATTCAATTATGTTAGGTGTATTAACCTACGATTCAAACTTATTAATTATCTCGCCGAAGGATAAATATGAAGACTATACTTGTTACTGACAAACCCGATTTTTGGGAGTTTGCACGGGATTTTACCGAAATAGTCGAGGCACAAGATTATTTAACCAATGAAAAATACATCAAGCATCGCACTCTGCGGGTAATCAATTTATGCAAATCTTATCGCTATCAAAGCTTAGGCTATTATGTTTCTCTTTTAGCTCAGGCCCGTGGTCATAAAATTATTCCTTCGGCACTCTCAATTCAAGATTTAAAAAGTAATTCGTTATCTACCGCACTATTTGATACCATTATTGATGACGCTCAACACTCACTAGCAAAAATTAAATCCGATGAATTCCACTTAAGCATTTATTTTGGGAAAAATTTAGCAAAACATTACGAACATTTGTGTCGACAACTTCATTATTTGTTTCCAGCGCCATTAATCCGTGTTGTGTTTGTGCGGCGAAAATTATGGGTAATGAAAAAAGTGAGTATTATTACCATTAACGATGTTCCAGAAAATCATCGCGAATTTTTGCAAGAAGCTGCAAAAGACTATTTTAGTAAAAAACGTTTTCATTCGCCTAATAAAAAAAATACCGTGTTTGATTTGGCATTACTCATTAATCGTGAAGAGCAAAACCCACCCTCAGACAAAGGTGCCATTCAAAAATTTGTCAGGGCAGGGGAGCATTTGGGAATTCATGTCGATATCATAGAGCACGATGATTATCGTTATATCGGTGAATACGATGGCTTATTTATTCGCGAAACCACAGCGGTTAATCATCATACCTATCGTTTTGCGCGCCGAGCTGCAGCCGATGGTTTAGTGGTGATAGACGATCCACAATCTATTTTAAAATGTGCCAATAAAGTTTATTTAGCAGAATTATTAGCAAAACATAAAATTCGCACACCAAAAACCATTATTTTACATAAACACAATTGGCAGACTATCATTCAAGAAATTGGATTTCCTTGTATTTTGAAATTACCGGCTGGCGCTTTTTCTTTAGGCGTGACTAAAGCCGAATCTTTTGAAGAATATTCAGTCTATGTCAAAGAATTTTTTGCAACATCAGATTTAATTATTGCACAAGCCTATATGCCAACCGCATTTGATTGGCGAATTGGCATTTTCGATAACAAGCCTATTTTCGCTTGTCGTTACTATATGGCGAAAGATCATTGGCAAATTTATAATTGGAAAGATGAAAAAGAAACCATGGGAGATTTCGATGCGGTTTCTGTATTTGAAGCGCCTAAAAATGTGATTAACACCGCGTTACGTGCGAGTAAAGCAATTGGTGATGGCTTATATGGCGTTGATTTAAAAGAAATGAATAAAGAAGTTTACGTGATTGAAGTAAACGATAATCCTAATATTGATGCCAATATCGAAGATTCAGTCAGTGGCGATGAATTATATACCGTGATTATGAATGGGTTTTTAAATCGAATGCGTAAAGCAAAAGGTTATTTATAATAGGAATATTTATGACACAGAAATTAGGCTTATTTTCCGCAGTGGGTGTTGAAATTGAGTATATGCTCGTTGATCCACAATCATTAAACATTAAACCCAACTGTGATTTAATTTTAGAAAAAATTGCTGGTGAAATAACCGATGAAGTAGAGTGTGGCGAAATTGGTATTAGCAATGAATTAGTTCGCCATGTTATCGAATTAAAAATGAGTTCGCCACAACCTTTAACGGAAAATACCCATCAACAATTTCATCGCACAGTAACAGAAGTATTGAACCCCGTATTAGCAGAGTTTAATACCACATTAATGCCTAGTGGCGCGCATCCTTGGCTTATTCCCGATCACACGATTGAATTATGGCCGCATGGCAATAAAGAAATTTATCAAGCTTACGATAAAATTTTTGGTTGTCATGGACACGGATTTGCTAACTTGCAAAGTATTCATTTAAATTTACCGTTTGCCAATGATGAAGAATTTTATCGTTTACATAGTGCGATCCGCATTATTTTGCCTTTAATTCCAGCATTATGTGCGAGCACACCGTTTTTAGAAGGAAAATCAACGCAATTAGCAGATAGTCGGTTGTACTGTTATAAAAACAATCAGAAAAAAATCCCAATTATTTCCGGCAATATCATTCCAGAATTTGTCACCTCAGAGAATGATTATCACGATAAAATTTTAAATAAAATTTATCAAGCCCTTCAACCACTTGATCCAGAAAAAATATTACAACATGAGTGGGTCAATTCGCGTGGTGCCATTGCCCGGTTTGAACGGGATGCGATTGAAATTCGCTTAATGGATTCACAAGAGTGTCCTTTAGCAGATTTAACTTGTGTGGCCATCATCAACGGTATTTTGCATTATTTAATCGATACTACCGATCAGTTTTTGTGTTCGCCTTGCGATACTATAGTATTAAAAAATCTGTTAGATGAAGCAACAAAACTGGGCATGCAAGCCCATTGTGATGATAAAAAATATTTACAACAATTTGGTTTAGCGCAGAAAAATATTCAGCAATTTAAAGCATTGCTTGATAAACTCATTGAACAAGCCAGTCATTATATTGCGCCGCTCTATCTACAAACGGCTGAAAAAATTCTTAAGCATGGTAATTTAAGCGCACGTTTATTAAAAGCTGCTGGAAAAACTATAACCGTAACCCAGTTGCGAGAAGTGTACAGTAAAACTCTGCAATGTTTGCAGGCTAATGAGTTATTCATGCCATGAAATATCGAGTTATTTTAACCTGTGAACATGCTACCAATGCGATGCCTAAATCTTTTCAGTCACTGTTTTCGCAAACTTTTTTAAACAGTCATCGAGGGATTGATAAGGGTGCAAAAGCATTATTTATGTATTTAGCAAAGCATTTAAAGTGTTATGCTAAAGCCGCAACAATGAGTCGGTTGCTCATCGATTTAAATCGTTCGTTGGATAATCCGCAATTATTTCATTCAGCAGTAATGAAATTAGGAGAAAAAATCCCAGAAAAAATTATTCAGCGTTACTATTTACCTTATCGTTCAGAAATTGAAAATCACATCCAAGCGATTTTAACTCAAGGTGAAGGCGTTATTCATTTATCAATCCACAGTTTTACTCCTATTCTGCGTGGCGTTAAGCGCGAAACCGATATTGGATTATTGTTTGATCCAAAGCGTTCTGGTGAACGGGATTTTTGTCAAAACCTCCGCCGCCATTTGCAGCGGCAAATTACTAATACCATCCATTTTAATTCTCCGTATCAAGGTACCAGCGATGGCTTCACTACTCATTTACGCCAAACTTTGCCCCCAGAACATTATTTAGGAATTGAAATTGAAATGAATCAACGCTTAGTCAAACAAACACCGCGTAATCAGCTCAGATTATTTCAAGCCATTGCCGAGAGTGTGGCGGTTGGTTTAGCAAAAATCCAAGCTTAAAGAAGCCGTGATTGTTGTGCGGCAAAGAAAACGTGGGTGGACGACCAGCTGATGGATTAAATGCACTATTAGCGAATATTGACAATTTCGATAATAACAAACGCGATAAATTATATTGTGCTACAGAAATATTAACTATTCTGGAGGAGCATACAAAAATTAAAGTGGATTTTATGGAATCTTGCTAATTTTTTGTGCCCTACTTATTTTTTAGGATACAGTAACGGTAAACTCGGTTTAGCGGATTTCTTTTTTAAAATTTTATGTTGACGAATATAATTAATAAAAATTTTCCAAAAGTGTTGACCATCCCACGTCATTTTTCCGCCAGAATATAAGACATAATCCAGGCGTTTTATTTCTTCGGCTAATGGATCATCTCCAATTTTTTCATTTATTTGCCCTAAACTTAACAGTTGTTTTTTATGCCAACGTGCTTGTGCCCAGGCAATTAATGCTTCTTTTAATTGCTGGGGATTTTGTTGATAACAGGCTTGTTTAATTTTCGCACGTGAGGCTTTTAAACTGACGACGTCGGAGGTGGGTGAAGGGTTATGCGATTTTTTTCTTCGACTAAAAAGCCATAATCCCAGTGTGACTAGCCATAAACCGGCAAATAGCATCGCAATCCAGATACTCCACGATGCCGATAGAGAATTTATTTTATGTGTCGTGAATGCGGGTTTTTGCGAAGGTGTCACGGTGGATATCGCTGAATGATTACTTGGCGCAGGCAATGCAGTGGTTGCTGCTTGGCCACTAACGGTTAAGGTATAGGCGGGAATTTGTGCGATTTCGAGTTGATTAGTGTTGGTATTCCACCAAGGAAGAGTAATTGCGGGTAAATTAATTTTTCCCGCTTGCGTGGGCACGTATACCCATTTTTCACTACGGCTGCCTATCACACCTTGCGCGGAAGGTTGAGTTTGCAACTGGGGTAAATCAGGATAACTATTGACGTGATCAAATGCGGCTGTGGGTAAGCTTGGTAATTGCTCTGCGGTTAAGCCGATGGCTTTTATCGTAATCGTGCGTGTGATGGGTTGGCCTATTTTTAAGTGTTGCGGTGAGGAAGACCAAGATTCTTCCACACTTAATTGTTGCGCTGGCAACCAGGTTTTACCCGTGAATGCTGCGGGTTGAGGTTGCACATCGATAGTTATTTCTTTACCCCGTGCTGCTAGCGGTTTAATACTCGTGGAATAAAATGGCGTATTATTAAATAACGATTGTTGTAATTGTTGAGAACTCGGAGACACAATAGCATTGCCATGAAATTGCGGCGGCGTAATCGTATAGGTGCCGCTTTTTTGCGGAAATAAAGCATAATTAACAGTCGCTACTAAATATTGTTTTCCATTTAATGTTGTTTGATGATAGTGATAATTTCCTAATTGTTGAACGATCATATCATTGGCTTGGGGGGGAGTTAATTTCGCATCTTGCCAAGCATTGGCCAAAGCGGAAGTTGCGTATAATTCAACTTGATAAAGAATTTGTTGCTGAACATAAGCAGATTGCAGATTAATCGTATTTTTTATTATAAGGTCATCGTTAGTATTAAGAGTGGTGGTATTTTTATTAACCTTAATCTCGATGGGTTTGGTGGCTTGATTGCCAACAGTAATGCTCGGGATGGTTAAATTACCGATATTTTTAGGTTGTAGTTGAATTATCCACGCAGTTTTTGCTTCAACGTGATCGTTGGTGACCGCTACTTGACTATTTTTGGCTTGCGCTAAAATCGTAAAATCTTTTTCTAATCCCTGCAATTGTGGTGCGGGGGAATTTTGATCATCGGTAGTGAGGGTTAGGATAAACGTTTCACCAAGATTAATGGTATTGCGATCGATACTCGCGGTTAGATTAAGAGCAAAGGTAGGGATGATCCATAATAAAATCGCGAGTAAGAGATATTTTTTCATCACGCGTGGCCTCCTGCTTCTAGGCGTTTACGATATTCTTGCCAAAAAATTTGTTTTAATAAACTACCGGGTTCATCGGGAATTCGGCGTAGCCATTGTTGCGTGGCTTGTTGCTGCTCACGTTGTGAAATAATTTGCTCTACTTTGTTTGTAGCGTTTGGGTCTGTTTTATTCGCAAGTTCTTGGGGTGGATTTGGCAAAGAGGAAGGATCTTGAGTTTTATCAGTGGGCTTCGCCGCAGAGTGAGACTCTGCTGAATGTGATAGGTTCGACGACGGCGCGTGTTGCTGATTTTTTGAATGAGTCGGATGTGGATTTGCTTGCTGCGCGGATGACGAATTTGCAGCCTGTTGCTGCTGTTGTTGTAATTTTTTTAATAAATCTCGATTATAAATAGCATCGTGATTATTAGGATTTAATTGAATGGCTTTATCATAAGCTGCAATAGCGCCATCGTAATCTTTTAGCTGCGCTAAGCTGTTACCTTGATTATAATAACCATCGCTGGTTTTTTGTTGCGAAAATTTTTTGCTAGCGTGATTAAAATTTCCTGCTTGATATTCTGCAACGCCTTGCCAGGGGATAGATTGAAATAACTGCGCAGCTTGACGAGGATCACCATTTCTTAAAGCGCGAATACCTTGTTGATCGCGCCTAAGCCATAAATCTTGCCAAGTAAAAGCTTGGGCGTTTAGCGCGATAAATAATAATGAGATAAGCAATAATTTTTTCATCATCGTAATACCTCATGTAACCAACCTCGTCTTAGTGCAAGAGCGATCATTATCATCATGAATAAAATAAACCAACGTCCTTCATCTTGCCAAATGACGTGAGTAGTTTTAGTCAGTGTGGCATCCGCATGAGTTTTTATTGAATTAAGAATGGCATTAATATCGCTATTATCAGTGGTATAGGTTTGATAGAGACCGCCACCTGCTTGAGCTAATTGGGCTAACGCCGCAGGATCAAAATGGGTCATCACCACTTCGCCATCGCCATCTTGAATTAATTGTCCTTGCTCATCACGTAACGGTACCGATTGTTCACGGCCCATGCCTAATACAGAAATTTCCATTCCTTGTTGATGCAATTGTTGTGCTAATTGCACATCATGAGTCGTGGGTTGGCTATCGGTAATTAAAATAATAGATCCATCGGTGGCATTGCTTTGTTGTAAAAGTTGAGCCGCTTGTTGTAAGCCACTGCTAAGATTATCTCCGGCAATCGGCATTATCGATGTCGCAAGGGTGGGGACTAATAGAGAGATGGTATTGGCATCTTCAGTTAATGGTGAAACGGTAAAGGCATCCCCACTAAATACGACCATGCCAACTCGCGCACCTTGATTATGCTGCAATAAATCTAAAATTTTATAACGAGCGCGTGCTAAACGACTCGGTGTTAAATCTGTCGCATTCATTGAATTTGACATATCGAGCACAATCATGCGTGAACTCAACGTTTGATAAGTGGCTTGTGGAATTTCTCGCCACGTGGGGCCAGCTAAAGCAATTATTCCTAAACTTAAGGTGAGTGCGATGAATAGTAATGACCAATTTAATGCAGAGGATTGGATGGGTTTATTTAATAAATGGCTTAATAAATGGGGATCACACACGCGTTGCCAATTACTTTGGCGTTCGCGAAAAAGCCACCATAAAATAATTAATCCCATCACTGGAATAAATCCATATAACCACAGAGGGCGTAAAAAATGAAATGTCATTATTTTGCCTCCCATTGAGTTATCAATCTGAATGGCGTAAGGCATAAGCAAAACAACAGTAATAAGGCCAATGCCAAAGGGTAAGGATAAAGCGGTTTAATCGGTCGATAAATCGATTGTTGAGAGTCAACGGGTTCTAATTCATCAATTTTTTGATAAATATTTTTTAACGCTTGGGTATCGCGTGCGCGAAAAAATTGTCCGTGAGTAATATCGGCGATTTTTTGTAAAGTTTCGGTATCCAACGTTAAAGAA
Organism: Legionellales bacterium; assembly: GCA_026125385.1. Lineage (NCBI taxonomy): Bacteria > Pseudomonadati > Pseudomonadota > Gammaproteobacteria > Legionellales > Legionellales bacterium. The sequence continues at coordinate 26,802 of JAHCLG010000014.1, read as the reverse complement.
GGATTAATTTCTTGTGGCCCAAATAAGGTGGGAATTTCTAAATGTTCCGAACCAATGCCAATGGTATAAATTTTTACCTGTTGTGCTGCGGCTAATTCTGCGGCTTGCAAGGGTTCTACTTCGCCTATATTACTGGCACCATCGGTTAATAAAATGATCATGCGAGAATTGGCAGGAAAATGTTGTAAACGCTTAATGCCTAAACCAATCGCATCTCCGATGGCGGTCATTTGTCCGGCGAGGCCGATGTTTGCCGTGTCTAACGCGTGTTTTACTGCCGTTAAATCAAAGGTGAGAGGAGTGCGCATGTAGGCTTTAGTGCCAAAAAAAATTAAACCTACGCGATCGCCTTCGCGTTGTTGAATAAAATTTCCAGCCACTTGTTTCACTACCGATAGGCGATCGTATCGTTGATTATTTAACGTAAAATCGGGCAGAGACATCGATCCCGATAAATCAATGGCCAACATTATATTATGTCCACTGCGGTCTGTTGTAATAGGTTTTCCCAACCATTGTGGCCCACTTAAACTGAATACTAATAAAAACCAAATAATATATTCCAAATGATGACGCCAAGATTTGCTGGGTAGAGGATTTGAACTGATCCCCGATAATTTACGCAGCGTAGCAAAAAAAGGAATTTTTAACGCCAGCGTGTGCGGTTGTGGTTTGCTGAGCAAAAAACGGCGAATTAGCCAGGGCACGGGTAATAATAACAAGGCAAAAGGTGTTGCGAGATTAATCATGCGTTTTTCTCAATCCAACGTTTGACTAAAGGAAATAATTCTTCCGCATTTTCTGGAATATGCTGATTATAAGGGGCGCTAATTAAAATTTTGCCAATGCCGTGTTGAAAATCTTGGGTGTGTCCTGACTCATCTAAAAATTGTAGCCATTTCGTGCCCGTTAATCCGGCGACCTGTTGGCGTGGATGATGTAATAAGGCCACGCGTTTTAATAATTGGGAAATATTGCTGATAATTTGCGGACGATAATCGGGTTGAGCAAATTGTTGTTGTAACGTGTGGAGTTGTTGAAGTGCAAAACGTTTTCCACGTTGGTTTTGATAGCGACGAATAAAATAATAAACGATACCTGCGCTCATAAAAATAACCAAGGCGCTTAATATTAGCCAACCCGGTGCTGGTGGCCAAAAGGTAATGGCGGGTGGTAAATGTAAAGGTTTTAATTGTGAAAGTGGATCAGTTGAATTCATACTTCACCTGGCGCTTTTTTACAGTCGGTTGATGGTACTGTTTCAGTCGATTGATAATATCATCACTGGTTGCAAAAATGTGTAATGGAATTTTGTAGGTCCGCGCTATTTTTTTTAATTGTTCAAAACGATTAATAAATTGTGCGCGATAATTTTTGCAGAGATCAGCACTGTAGGTGTTGATGGTTGCAATTTCTTGACCATCGGTAATTGCATAATAATCGGCTGGTGGCGGTTCTGTTTCGAGATGATCGTAAATAAAATTAAATATAAAATGATTATAACGGCATAATTGCGCGAGTTGTTGCTCAGCATCGCCACTTAAATCACGAAAATCGCTGCAAATAATTACTAGACTTCCAGGTTTGATGACGCGCCGTAAACGTTTTAATACATTGGCAAGTGCACCGGTTGCGATAGCATCCGCTATAGGTGGCTCGCTTACCGTTAATGCTTTTAACAGTGGCAAAATACCATTCATGCCCGCACGCGCAGAAAATTCTTGGCATTGCCGGCCAGAAAAAATAAATCCGCCCACGCGATCATTGCGATTAAACGCACTCCATCCGTAGAGCGCTGCCAATTTGGCAGCAATTACCGATTTAAAACACACTTTCGTGCCAAAAAACATACTGGGACTGGCATCGACAATTAAATATATGGGACGTTCTCGTTCTTCTTGAAAAATTTTAGTGTGCGCTTTGCCACTTCTTGCAGTCACTCGCCAATCAATATGACGAATATCATCACCCGGTTGATAAGCTCTGACTTCCGCAAAATCAATGCCACGCCCGCGAAGTTGAGAAGTTTGATAGCCCGCTAAAAAAGTTTTTACTTTAGCAGCAGAATGTAAATTAATTTGTTTAGCATGATGGCGCAATGCCAGTAATTGCGACAAGCTGACTGTCACACCATTTTCAAGAGGTTGTTGCTGGTATTTTTTGCGTTTAAACATCCATGATCCCTGCTTAAAAACGAAAATAATTAGGGTACGGCTACGCGATCAAGTAATGCCGTGATGAATAAATCGGCATCCACTCCTTCGGCTTGTGCTTCGTACGATAAAATCACGCGATGACGTAACACATCGTGCGCGATAGCATGAATATCTTCCGGTGAAACATAATCGCGGCCATTAAGCCAAGCATGAGCGCGCGCACAACGATCGAGCGCGAGTGTAGCGCGTGGGCTTGCACCAAATTGTGTCCATTTACTGAGTTCACTGCCATAAGCGGCGGGATTACGAGTGGCAATCACTAATTGCACCATATATTCTTCTAACGCTGCACTGACGTGCAATTCTAAAATAGCATGTCGTGCTTGCATAATACTCTCTTGGCTAATCGTAATGTGATTAGGAGTTTTATGATCGAGTGATTGCAAGGTTTCTTGCCGATTGAGTTGTAAAATTTTGCGCTCGGCTTTGGCGTCGGGATAACCAATTTTCACATACATTAAAAAACGATCCAATTGCGCTTCCGGCAAAGGATACGTGCCTTCTTGTTCCAAAGGATTTTGTGTTGCCATGACTAAAAATAATTTTGGTAATGAATAAGTCATATTTCCTACAGTAACTTGACGTTCTGCCATCGCTTCGAGCAAGGCCGATTGCACTTTGGCTGGAGCGCGATTAATTTCATCGGCTAAAATGACATGATGAAAAATAGGGCCGCGCTTAAAGGAAAACGATCCGTCTTGCGGGCGATACACTTCGGTTCCGGTTAAATCGGCGGGTAATAAATCGGGGGTGAATTGAATGCGATGAAAATCGCCTTCTAAACATTGAGCGAGTTCTTTAATAGCACGGGTTTTTGCCAAACCTGGCGCGCCTTCTACGAGTAAATGGCCATCGGCGAGTAAAGCAATTAATAATTTTTTTAATAATCCGGGTTGACCAATAATACGATTTTTTAAATGTTGATATAATTGCTGGAAATTTTGTTGATGAGTAGAAAGTGCAACGACATTGGATTGTTCCATAATCTTCATTCTCTCTGCCTTTTTAGATGAGGGGTGAGTGTAACATAGGCTTGCAGATGATGTCAGCAAATGATGGGAAATTTATAAGAATCGAAGTATTTTTATGACCATATCAATGGTCGAGTTTTAAATTAAAGGAAGCGAAATAAATTGACAGTGAGGGAAATTATTCAGTAACATGTATGTCTCATAATAAGATTAAAGAGTAGCAAATTATGCTCAGCTCATGTGAATTGAATACAGGAACCGTTGCTAAGGGAGCGGAATTTGTGTTAACTGGAGTAGGTATTGGATTTTCTCTGGACTTTTGGGTTGATTTATTCCAGCAATCTTGTGTTGTAGATCTTCGTCATAATTGCTCTGGCCCTGAATCCACAGATTATATCAAACCCATAACAACAACAGTAATTACTTCATTACTATTACTCGATCAAACAGTTCGTTGGTGCAGTAACAGTAAGAAGGGAATTGTTGAAAGAGTATTACCCGCTTCATGGTTTGGTTCGCAAACTTCAGGTAATAATCATGATATGGAGAATGCACTAATCGACAAGCCAAGTGGTAGTCGATCAGAATCTACTCCAAACCCCTCATTGTGCACCAGACTGACTAACTTTCTTTGTCGAACATAATTCAGACTAAAAATGTTAGGATAGCCTGTGGGCTATCGAAAGTTTTGTCGTTTATGTAATCGTAGCCCCTACATTTTGCACGATCTTAACCCAGAGAGCCATTGTTTACTGCATTTTCATGCCGTTTCATATTGGGGGAGGTCATAAATAGACAAAATCACCATTTGAGTCTACAATTAGACTAGAGGTGATTAGCCATGAATAGTTTATTTCAAGCGCATAACGTTAATCCTAATTTGGATCCCGATGAAGCGAAAAAGGTATTTAAGGTGGTGGTAAATATCCTAGAAAAATGGCATGCAACGTTAGAAGAAAAATTAATTTTACTGGGATTAAAAAAATCAACGTATTTCAAATATCAAAAAGATCCCCAATCGATCAAAGTAAATCAGGATTTCTTAGAAAGACTTTCCTATATTCTTAATATTCATTCCGCATTACGCATCTTATTTTCTCATCCTGATTCCGTTTATGGCTGGGTAAGAAAACCGAATGATGCGCCCTTTTTTAATGGCCATTCAGCCATGGAAATTATGTTACAAGGACGCGTCGTTGATCTTTGGGCAGTGGCCTCTCGCTTAAATGCAGAACGAGGTGGTTGGGCGTAAATGAAGATCAATGATTTGCCTACCATCACTTTAAAAAAAGAAAAATGCTTTCGTTTAATTCCATCAAAATATCCACCCATTCATTTATTTGAAGATGTTGCCACGAATGATGAGTTCGAAGCAATTTTCAAAGTACAATCACTCACCAATCCGCGGATACAAGATGAAATTGGTTATATTCACTTAATTCCTAACGATGAGCGTTTATTTGGAGTTCCTGATTGTAGTTATATCATGGCGGCATTTACCCATATTAATCCGAATGGAAGTCGATTTTCGAATGGTGATTACGGAATTTATTACGCTGCTCAAACAGTAGAAACAGCTCTGGCAGAAACCATTTATCATCGAGAAAAATTTTTTCGTCATACTAAAGAACCTGCTCAAGAAATGGATATGCGTTGTTTAACGGCTATCTTTAATGCCGATCTCATTAATTTGGCAACAGAAGTGTATCGTTCGATGGAAATTTATCATCCCGAAAACTATCATTATGCTCAACAAATCGGTAAGCAAGTTAAAAGCAATAAACTGCCAGGAATAAAATATTATTCAGTCCGTTTGCAATCAGGAATTAATTACGCATTATTTACCCCAAAATTATTTACAGAATGCTATCAGACTCAACACTATACTTATGTATGGGATGGAGCGCGGATCAGCAGTTATTATTTGAAATCGAATTTACAATCGTTGATAGAATTAACCTGATTTAATTAAATAGTTAACTATTTAGGAGTATGCAAATAAAAGGAATACCTAAAGTTGAGAATACCTCAGGCATGTCATATACAAATATATAAATTTAGACTGAGAATACGATCCCAGATTGGTTGTGAAATTTTGCAGTATTTACAGTTAGTTATCACACGCACCCAATCATGGTATATCATAAAATAAAAAAAATCATTAAAATTTGAAAACTTGTATCATAATATGATATATTGTTTTCGTGAGGAATGATGCTATAACTTGAAAGTTTGAAATAATAGCAACATTTGTGTGTATAAATTAAGTGAAAAATTTAAGGAGCTAACATGAAAAGACTGAATGTTATGGATGGATGCCCATCACTTTCCGACGGTTGCCCATCACTTTCCGACGGTTGCCCATCACTTTCCGACGGTTGCTCATCACTTTCCGATGGATGTCCGTCTTAATAATTTAAATTTAGATAGGAACTTTTGCAGATAATTTCTGTAAAAGTTCTTTCTAAAATAACACACATCAAATACGTGCATCAAATACAAAAGCAACAGCTTCTTTATCTAGTGTCATTTGCTGAGTTCTGGGAACTTTTAAGTTACTTTGGAACTGTAGCTATCCTCGTTTTATACTGTCAAAGTTTCGACTTTTCTATCGAAAAAAGTTACGCCATCTATGGGATATATTTAGCATTGCTCTGTGGATTACCTGTTATTGGTGGCTTTTTAAGCGATAAATTTATTGACGGTTTTATAGCGCTGGTGGTAGGTGCCATTTTATTAATAGCAGGCAATATAATTTTGATAATTAATAATCAAAATTATTTATATTTAGGATTAGCTGGTACAATTTGCGGAACAAGTTTATATAAACCTATTTGTACAAATATAGTTGGTATTATTTATAATAACGATGACAACTCAAGGGAGAAAGCCTATTCATTTTTTTATGCAATTTTAAATTGTGGAGCAATTGCTGGTCCAATTGTATATGGAATAATTATCAAATTTTTTGGTTGGGGAGGTTGTTTTTTATTTAGTGCTGTAGGATTGACTTCCGCTTTAACAGTAATGCTTTTAATGAGAAATCGCATTAAAAATGCTCTTGATTTTAGAAATAAACTAGAATCGAAAAAAAAGCATATATTTTTTTCGTCTGTAATTCTAGTTTATTTTGCAGTTATAATTTCATTTTATAGTTCCAGTTATTTTTCATATATACTAGTCATAGCATTAATGTTAGCAATAGGTACACTAGGTAAAATTGTATCAAATCTCCATGAGGGTATAAGACGTGGAATTTATGGAATTTTAGTATTGCTAACATTTTGTGTTTTTTTCTTTTTAACGAGTTTTCAGGTTGGCAGTTCAATTACATCATTTATCAATGGATATGTAGATAAGGGTTTTTTTGGCTTCCAGATCCCAACATCATTTTTTACTGCACTTGATCCATTTTTTGTTGTTGCTTTTGCCCCTATATTTTCTTTAATATGGTCAAGAATGGCTAAAAATAATAGAGAACCTACTGTAACTAAAAAATTAATTTATGGACTAAATTTAGGAGGATGTGGCTTTATTGCATTTCTTTTTGCAATCAAACTCTCAATAATAAAAGCGCATTATTGGACGATAATATTCTTGGTTATTGGATACGCTTTTATAGGCGCAGGAGAGATATGTTTGTCACCAGCAGTTTTGAGCGCCATTAGTCAATGTAGTCCTCAAGGTATTTCAAATACAATGATGGGATTATGGTATTTCTTTATGGCTATAGCAGGATATTTGAGCAGCTATATTGATAATCTATTAAATTATTCAAATTCAAATATTACTGCATCAACACAAATAAGTATAAATAATCTGTCATTAATATTCATATCGATGACTATTGCCATATTTTTTTCAGCAATTTTTTTAAGGGTAATTTCAAGAAATTTAACTAAACTGCTGCCGAATATTTAGTTTATTTTTATTGATTTACAAAGGTAACAAAAATACTTGCAAAAAGCTCAATAAAAACAATTTTTCTATTCATTGTTTGGTCCTTTTGGCGGAAGATTGCTTCATAAAATGATTCAATAGGGATTATTTTATTTAATAAAAATTTGCATTTTAAATAATTATATATTAATATTATCAATATTTGAATATTTTTTCTCGCAGTATCACTGATTTATCAGAATTTGAGTATGCAGGCACTCAATAATATGTTTTTGTAGGTAAATTTAATGCTAGATAACGAAGCTTATTCCAAAATGATAGAGCTACAAACGGAAATGTGCTTTCCGTTTGAATATGCTTTTTTCTTGAATCAACATTTAAATCAAGTAAAAACCATTTTAGATTTTGGGTGCGGTAATGGATATTTCATGAAAAAACTAAAATCCTTTTTCCCTGAACCCCATTACATAGGCATTGATCATAATGAAGCTATGATTAATTATGCTAAGAAAAATAATAATGATTCGAAAGTGACATTTAAATTAGGAAGCGTCGATAATATTACAGAAAAATTTGATATAGTTATCTTAAGATTGGTATTGCATCAGGTAACAGATAGATTAGCCTTTTTAACTAATTTGATTAGTAAAGTAGATCATGATATTAAGGTAATTATAATCGATCCCCTGGATACTAAATTTCACATGTATCCTACCTCACCTAAATTTATGCAGCGTTTAAAAGATTTACGTGCAGTTTTAACGCCAGGTAATGCTAAGCGTAATGTATATGATTATATAAATAACGAAATGGCAAAATTAAATTTTAAACTTTCAGATAGTGAAGATTATTATATTCCTAGTTTATTAACTTCATATAAAGAAATGTATCGAGACTATCTTATTGCAACGAGTAATATGTTAGGCTTTTCCGAAGAAATAACAAGTGAAATTAATAATTGGTATGATAATCCTGCTTCATTTTTTCAGATGGGTTTATCTATGAGTAGCTTTATAGGGAATAACGATGTTTAAGAATATTGATGATTTAAAATCTGTAGACTGGATAGTTATTCCTGGCGGACCTGGCATGTCTTCGAATTATTTAAAAATTGGCTTAGAACCATTAAACAGTACTTGTAAACTTCATTTTTACGACGTGTATGGTGCGCCTGAATCTGCTAAAAGAACTGGAATTACCATAAATGATTTAGTCAAACAAGTTACGGATGTGGCAAATAACCTTGGATTAAAAAAATATGGGTTAATAACACATTCATTTAGTAATTATATTGCGTTAAGAATATTAGAACAAAAAGATCACAATGTATCAGCGCTTTTAATGTTATCACCTATGCCCTTAGAAATGAGCGAATGGGAAAAATGTATAAAAACACTTGGAACTCGCTTTACACCAAAAGTATTAGAAAAATGTGAAAAACCAGAACTTAGTGCTCATGATAATGGGGTTGAACTGTTTAATGATTTAATGCCATTTTATATTGAAAAATCGGTTAGCAGAATGGAAGTTCCCTTTGATATCCAAGCATGTTTAGATATTTCAGGTCAAATAACAGATTATAATGATAAAAATTTAGTTAAATCATTGGACATACCTTGGGGCTATATTGCTGGTGATAAAGATGTTTTTTTTACAAATGATGAAGTTTTACTAAAACATGCTGTGATAATTCCAGGTTTAGGACATTATCCATTTTTAGAAGATAAAAACAGTTTTATAAAAGCGTTTGAACAACTGAGTATTCAAAAATAAATATAATTTTACAATAAATAGGTTACTTTAAATCATTGAGCAGGATATTTCAAAATGCCTAATTCAGATGAAAAAAAGAAAATACTTTTAAAACTACGTGATGTTCGTAGAGAGAAAGGCATGTCATTGCACGATCTCGCAGATAAAATGGGAGTTGATTATCAGAAAGTAGGCCGCATGGAACGTGGTGAAACACAGATGACAATTGATATGTTGTCTCAATTAGCTAAAGCTTTAAAAGTTCCAGTCTCTAAGCTTTTAAATGAAGATAATATAAGCGATACCAATAGTGACCTATCTAATAAAAATTCAGATAGTGTAGATATTTATCTCATTCCAACAATTTATACGAAACTTGAAAAATTATGTGATCGTTATAAAATAGATGTAGAAAATTCAGCTAAAATTTATTTGGCTACTACTATATTTAAATGTGTTCAAGATATTTGCACAAAAGTTCAAGATGAGAAAGGTATGGTAGAAGTTTTTTTCCAAGCATTTGATGCCATTTTTGAAAGACTTGTTGTGAACCGTTTAGATTGCGCTGATGAATAAAAATTACTTCATCCCAATCATCTAATATTTGCTTCATTGCAAGCCAATTTGAACCTTTTTCACATAAATTTAGCGCTTCCTCCATAAATTTTTTTGCGGTATTTTGTTTTCCTTTACTTAAGTCTGCGATTGCTCTATTTGCTAGGGTATAAATTTTATATTCTAAATTATCCTTTGTTAATTCAGATGCTTCTTTAATAAGTGGCTGATATTTTTTGTTACCATTAAAAATGTAATGAGTCGCCAATGTGTTAATAATTTGCATTTTTACATAGCTATCGACGTTCTTTTTAAATATGTTTTCTAATCTAGCAAGCTGAGTTCTCTCTTTGTCACATTGACGGGAATAGTGGTACGCATGTAACAAATTGCGATTCATTTCTAATTCTACAGGATCGTTCCCAGTTATATACGCTAAATGACTTCCCATCTCAAGGGCATTAATTGAATTTTTATAAAAACCTGCTTTCCATAACATTTCACCAATATTACCGAAAGTAAGTGCAAGCCAATAAAGTTTTCCTGATTCATTGGCATAATCAATTGCTAATTTAAAATTTTTAACGCTCTCTGGAAAATTAGTTCCTCGTAGTCCTTGTATCGTTGCTAAAACTAAATAAGATAAAAATATAGCTTTTTTCTTAGTAATATTATTATCGCTCACAAGATACTCTAGATCTTTTTGAGATTCATCCCATTTTCCTATAAAAAAATAACCTATTCCCCTTGCGCACTTGAAAAGTGCTTTAGCTTCTTTAGAAATTTTTTTTGTTAAAAAATGAGTAGCTAGAGTTATGCAATCATCAAACTTTCCTAACCACCAAAGAATTTCTGATTCTAGGATGTCAATTTCAATGCAGCTATTATTAGAATCATATTTAACTATATGTAGAGCTGTTTCAAATTCACCTATGTCAATTAATTTCTCAATAAGTAAATTTTTTATTCTTGATGATATCGCTTTATCTTCAAGATAGTGACTTAACATTAATATAAATGCGGAATTTTGCCTACCATTAAGACTTTCAAAAATTTTCATATAGGTTGATTCATCTTCAGAATTAAATTTTGGATTAAGGTGCTTCAAAACTAAGATATAATTTTTTATGGCAGGATAGTTTTTCGTATTAAGTTCTATTTCTGACCTCCAGTAATGACATACCTTTTCCTCAATGACTTTTGACTTTTCAGAAATGTCGAGATCGTATATAGAGTCATGTGGATAATAGAATCCTTGATGGTATATTAGCATCCCTAGTTTTTTTAAATTTTCCAAATCGCCATTTGTTGATCCAGTTGTTTTACAGAATAAATCTTGGTTAACGAATCCGCCGCTAATAATGATAGATGAAACAGTGATTATCATAGATGGATTACTAAAAATCTCATTTTTATTTTGGTTTTTCAATGGCTCTTGATCATTAATTACTTTTAATAATTCTAAATAATTACCTTTCGATATTTCTTTACAACGACGAATGGTTACAAAATTGTTAATTCCCATTAATCTAAGAGTTTCTTCAATATCATGGGTTTTCATAGCAGGGAATTTGTAATGTTTATAATTTTTCAATGATGAATGTTTATATCGGGATGCTAATATTTTGCACACGGGAAGTTCAGACAAAAATTCAGAAAGTCTTTGACGTAAGACGTTTCCTAGGTGATCAACATGATCAACCATGAAAATGACATGTGGGTTATTTTGAACATAAAATCTAATATATCTTTCGGGATCTGAATCTAAAGATGGCCTATCTCTATTGGATATTTTGCTTGCTATGGCCTCACTAATCAAATTCAATAACAATTGAAAAGTCATTCCTTTAATTTTAGGAACAGAAATGTAAAAAATATTTTTATCATTTTCTGCTGTTTCTATTAAGAAGTAACTTTTTCCTAATCCAGACTTGCCATGTATTAATACTTGATTGCTTTCTGTGTGGAATATGATTTCTAAATTTTTCTTAATTCTCTGATGACGATTCATATTTAAATTTTTTCCGTCAAGGTTATGCAGAAAATTTAATATCCATTTCTTTGTAAAGAGGCTTCCGCTTAATAGTGTATCTTCGTAAGCAACCCTATCTTTGGGGGAAAACACCTTTATTTTTTTATCTATATTAATTTTCTCAACGATAAGATCACAAGCATCTAATAATAAAGTTATTTCAGTGAAATTTTCTTTTTTAATTATTTGAATTAATTTATTTAGAGAAAGAGCAGTATTAATGATATCTCTTTTCTGAGTATCATACGTGCAAAGGTAAGAGATTCCATCAATATATTCGCCATGTCCTGAGAAATAAATAAATATTTTTTTTGATTTTTTGCCCAATTTACTAACTTCGTTAATTATATTAGCAGTAGTAGCATGTTCATTGTGTAATGAAGTCGAATTTTCATATAATTCAATAGCGTTTAGAAGTCTGTTAATTTTTACTGAATCACTAATAGCAAAAGATAAAGGGGAAAAAGAGGTGTCTTTATAGTTGTTGATACCGATTGTTAAAATAGCAGAAGTCTTTCTCATACATATCCAGTTTAGTTCAAAATATGAACAAAAATTTTATTTTACAATCACCTGTTGACTAATTAGCAATATTTGATAATATATATCAAATATTGATTTATTTTTCAATAAATGAATAATAAAGGCTAGGTTACATATTTTTTAAAAATATAACAAGAAACTAATTTTTAAGAAAGAAAAACAGAATACTAAGTAGCAAAAAAATTTTTATTACGGGAGTTGAATAAAATATGACACCACAAGGCAATCCTAAAAGGGCAGGGATTTTTACAGTGATGATTGAGGATCCACGCGACTTAATAGATGAGCAACAGGAAATTATCAACCTGGATTATCTGAAGCAATGGTAAGTGTTTGCTATGTCTTTACTATGTGTGAGCAATGCAATCAAATTTTAATAACATAAGAGGGAGGTAAATAGCAAAAAAAACATAATTATTACAGACAAACATCACATCTGTTGAAAGGGAAACAGGATAATGATGAAGGAACAATAAGGGGTGAGCAAATATATTGCTCACCGTTAAAGCCTGCTCATTGAAGCTATTACATTATTGCTATAGCAATTAATGAGCAAAATAGACATGCAAGTTTGGAAAAATGAGGAAAATTGCTATGGAAAACACCACTCGTTATCAATTGCTCAGTCAAGATTTTACACCCGGTGATCCGCAATGTCAGTTAGTCGTTTACGATAATGAAGCAGAAGAAACAGATAGAACAACAGCACAAGCATTATTTAATGATGATAATAAACTGGCTGATTTTAGCGTTAGAGATAAAAAATTAATTAGTTACATTTACGGTTGGGAATCGAATCAGAGTTTGTTGAATAAAAAATTTGTTGTTTCCTGTGATGAGACGCATTTAAATCTTAAGAACGACTAAAAATCCAACTAGGCTTGCCCGATAGCCAATGTGTGTAACTACTCTCCTTAGGTTTTGTACCTGAGGAGAGATTTTTAAGGATTTAAGGACAATAGAAAACATTTTGGAAAAACAAGTCTGCGTAAAATTGTCGAGTCTAGTAAAAACTTGTCTCGTTAGCGACACCATTCGTGGCAGAATTTACGTTACTTCACTCCCACATTTAAAAATAAAAGCGTGCGATGCTTTTAAAGCTGAAATAGATGGCCACTCACTCAAACTGAAATTTATTAGATCAGAAAATACATACTGCTGCTATCGCAAAATGAAGCCACTGAAATTTTTGGGTGGGCGATAATGCATTCGGTTGTAATGAGCGTGGTGCAGCCAGAACCTCATTAATTTGCTTAAAATATTTGAGCGTCACCCTCGAAGATATTAATTATTAATCTGATGTGGAAGAACAATATATTCAATGCAAATGTTATAAACCCCTGATCCACTTTGCCAACGCTTCATCTTCAAACTGATAAATGATCCTAACCAAAAGTGGGTCGGTGATATTAGTTACATTTGGACAAATGAAGGTTGGTTATATTTAGCTGTTGCTATTGACCTGTATTCGCGTGCTGTATTCGGTTGGTCTATTCAGTCTACCCTATCACGAGATCTCGTCTGTAATGCGCTGATGATTGCTTTGTGGCGACGCGGTTTTCCTCGCGGTGTGTTATTTCATTCCGATCGGGGTTCTCAATATTGCTCGCACGATTATCAGAAATTTTTTAAAAAATTTAATTTTATTTGTAGTATGAGTCGTAAAGGTAATTATTGGGATAATGCAGTGAGTGAAAGTTTTTTCCATACCTTAAAAACAGAATTAATTTATACGCAACAATATGCTACACGAGAAATCGCCAAACAAAGTATTTTTCAGTGTATTGAGGTGGGGTAGGATCACATTAACCATTCAATAATTATATGTCCTAATAGTGATAAAAAACCTCACTATTAGGACATCTCGTGTTTATTGAGTATCTTGAAAAATTACGATCTGGCGGTAAGAGATGTTTTACTTCTCAAGAGATCATGTAAGCTCTTAACCTCTCTTATGGTGCTGCAAGAGCGGGTTTGTCTCGACTAAAAAGAGCTGGAAAGCTTATTAATCCAGTTAACAGACTATACGTTATAGTATCTTCTAAACACAAATTATAGGGTTCTATTCCAGCTGAGGAATTAATTCCTATTATGATGAAATATCTTGATGCAGAGTACTATGTTGCATTACTCAGCGCAGCTGGATTTTATGGCGCTTCACACCAAAAACCTATGGTTTTTCAAGTTGTCTCTAAGAAAAACAGACGAAATTACTGCCTAGTCAATTTTTTCACTCTTGCCAATAATTCTTGACGTGTGTTTTCATCCACAAAGGCGCCAAGGATAGCGTTTTGTGTTATCGAGATTAATTCATTATCCGTCAAATTAAATTGAGTTTTCGCAGTTTCATATTCTTGGCCGATAGTCGTGCCAAAAAATGGAGGATCATCCGAGTTCAGCGTAACGCGCACACCTCTGGCGCGTAATTTTAATAAGGGATGAGCAGCAAAATTAGGATAGACACGTAAACTGATATTGCTACCGGGCGCTACTTCTAAGGTAACATTGCGATCGATAATGAATTGCAAGACAGCATCGTCTTCAATGCTGCGTACGCCATGGCCAATGCGTTGTAAATTTAATACTTCAATCGCGGTGCGAACCGTGTCGGGTGCGCCCCATTCACCGGCGTGACAGGTTAATTGTAATCCGGCGTCTTTGGCAATGGCGTAGGTTTTTTTAAATAACTGCGGCGGGAAATTCAATTCATCTCCACCTAAACCAAATCCAGTGACGAGCGGATGGGGGTATTGCTGGGTTAACTTTGCCACCGCTTCACAGGCTTCTATGCCGTAATGCCGAACGCCGGAGATCATAATCCGCGATTCAATATTAAAATCTCGTTTGGCATCTTGCATGCCTGCCACCACGCCTTCTAGCATATCTTGATAACTTAAACCTGAATTTTTTGCATGATCGGGTGAGGGCATTAACTCAGTGTAAATGACTCCTTCTTGAGCGGAGCGTTTTAAATACTCGTAGCCGATATCACGATAATCTTCCGGAGTGCGAATGACTTGGCTTACCACATCATAGGCGTTGAGAAAATCGCTAAAATCTTTCCAGGCATAAGTATTGTGCGGCGTAAAAATTTCATCGGGTAATGTTATTTTATTTTTTTGTGCGAGCTTTTTCGCGAGATCGGGAAAAATCGAACCTTCAAAATGAACATGTAATTCGGCTTTTGGGATCACGTGGCACCTGCTTTTAATCATAAATTAAGGGTTAATATAATACCGAATTTTGCAGGGCAATTGCTATAGCCGTATTGGATTTTTAACGGCTGAACTCACATCCAGGCTGATGATTTAATTTTATTCCGCACGATATTTTATGTCTGCCACCTCAATAACATGTTCGTGGTGGATTGGTGAATACGTCACGTGATATTGCGCATATTCATAAGCATTGCTATGAGGTAAAGGAGCGCAAATTCCAATCAGCCAAATGAAAATGCCAATACCGAAAATTACCACCAAGGGAATGATGCGTTCCGGTTGTTTAATCATAAAAAAATGCGTTAAACAGCCTAACATACACGCTAAACCAATTTTGCGTAAATCGCTATGAAAGTAGTTAGAATTAACGCCAATGGAATGAATCCGTAATTTCATCACACACCTCCGTGTTGTGCTCTTGTGAAAAAACGTGATTGAGATTAGAAGGGATTGTTATTGCTCCATTTCCACAAGTCATAAAATTGCCATAGCGTTATTATGACATATAATGACGGTATTTTTTATAGACAATGTCGGAAATTTGTGTGCGCATTTTCTTAGCCATGATTCAAAATAAATTCTTTCATCGCGTCCATAACCCCATCCGTTTCTTGCCTGTATAAATTATGCGGAGTATGTGGTACTACTAAATGTTTATCGAGATTTTAGCAAAAGTGGTCAAGCACAAAATCTGCATTACCTATATTCTTGACGTCGTGAATAGATAGACAAAAAATTAGGGTTATGATGAGTTACCAAGAACGTGTTAACAGAGTGATTGAATTTATAGGCCAGCATCTGGATGAAGATCTTGTGCTGGAGGAACTGTGTCGCATTGCTTGTTTTTCAAAATACCATTTTCATCGTCTATTTACCGCACACGCCGGTGTATCTTTGAAAAGTTATATCAAATGGCTGCGGCTGAAACGAGCTGCTCACCAATTGATTGTGCAAAAAGAAGATACCATTATTAACATCGCTTTGGCTGCGGGGTTTGACTCTCATGAAGCATTTAGCCGAGCTTTTAAACAAGCTTGTGGCCAATCGCCAAGTAGTTTTAGACATAAAGCGAATTGGCGGACATGGGAAAACCCACCGTATTCATTGCATATTAAAGGTAAAAAAATTATGACCATCACCATAAAAGATCTGCCATCAAGAAGATTGGCAGTAATGGAACATCATGGCGATCCAATGAAATTATCCATGACGGTGGATAAATTAATATCCTGGGCTAAAGCTCAGCCAATTAATTTAAAGCCTAAAGCTGGAGAAGCCTTTGGATTTGGATATCACGATCCTCGAGAAACCCCAGCAGAAGAATGGCAATTTGATTTAGCACTTACTGTGCCGCAAGACTTTAAACTCAACGATGAAGTCATCGAAAGAGAATTGCCTGCGGGTCGATATGCGGTTACTACTCATAAGGGATCCCGCGATAATATCGGCGATACAATTTACGGTTTGTATCGTGATTGGCTTCCGCAATCTGGAGAGGAGTTGGGCGATTTACCCTGCATTTTCTGCTACCATAATTTTGATCATGAAGTGGCAGAAACAGAACTGCTCACGGAAATTTGGGTCTTGCTGAAGTAAGATCCTGCTTTACATCATGTCCTATGGGTAACATTTTCGACACTGATAGGACATGATATTTATTGGCATATTATCAATTCAATTTAAATTTCTTTCGCCGACTTTAATTCTTCCACCGAGCGACAATACGTTTCGCGGATAAAAAAGGTAATCACAATGCCCACGGCGAACGCGGCTGGAAATACTAACATGGGAAGCGTAAAGTCGCTGGGCGAGTAATGACGCACGCCATGTTCTAAATGACCATGCCAATTTAAATCCATTAATTTTCCAAAAATCGGTTGGAAAAATGCATAGCCACCTAAAATTAAAATAGAAGCAATACTGGTGCTGGTACCCGTTAAAAAACTGGGATTACTTTCTGCAATTAAAGGATAAGAGATCACTTGAGAGCTTGTTATAAAACCGAGGGCTAAAAATAAAATCATATAAGTGAGATAAGAATGAAAAGGAATATACATGACTAATAAAATAAAGGCTAAGGATAAAATCCCACCGATGAGCATGGGTAATTTGCGACGCGCGATTTTATCGGAGATCCAACCTACAGTAGGGCTACCAATTAACGTGCCGATAAAAATCATCATGGTAACGAGTGATGCTTGATCACGAGTTAACCCACACGCTGTTTGCAAATATGGCACGCCCCAAATGGCGCCTAATAACGCTACGGGTAAATTTAATAAACTGGTGTAAACACCGCATAAAAAATTTTGACGATTAGACAGTGCCAAAACAATGCTGCGCCAAAATCCGAGTTGATGAAGTTTGTTATGATCGGATTCGTAGTGTTGTTGTTCCGTAGGAGGGTAGTCACGCACAATGGCTAAGATGATCAGAATAATGGCTAAACCAACGAATGCGTTGATCGTCATTGCTTGGCGCCAACCATAATTTTCGACCAGATAAGTAAACGGTGCTTGCGCCACCGCGCCACCGGCCATGCCTAGGGTGACAATAATTCCTGATGCCAGTGCCATGTGTTTCGGCGTAAACCAACGAGAGGCTAGACGTAAACAGGCGAGTAAACAAAACGAACCACCCATTCCTGTTAAAAAACGACAAAGCTCTGCAATCCACAAACTATGCGCGTGGGCAAAGGCATACGTCGCGCCAGAACAAACTAACATGGCTAGGATAATTAAATTACGTGCAGAGAAGCGGTCGAGCAATAAGCCGGCGGGAAATAAAAATAATAAATTAGCATCGGCATAAAACGCGGAAAAACGGCCTAAATCGGAGGCATTTAGGGAAAATGATATTCTGACTTGTTCATCGATCGCATTAAAAATATTGAGTTGAGCGAATTCGTAAAAGAAAAAACAAGAGGTACAAACTAATACGAACCAAGGATACAAAGAAAAACGAGTTGAAGTAGTCAAAGTGGTTGCGCCTTGTGAGTTAGTAAAATGGGTTTGCATGTATGCTCTGCCAGAGTTAAAAAATCGCGCCATTCTAACAGAAGTTACGAGTTATGGTAATAGAGGAAATTGAATTTCTGTGCTTATTATGCATAACAAAATCGGCTGGGCTAGTGCTAGTTCAACACGCCCTAAGTAACGAATAAAATATTTGCCAATACTGCGACCAATAAAAAAACGCATCATAACGGCCAAGTGTTCTCAAAAATTTCTCTTTTTGATAAAGAAAAAGGCACTTTCTTTTATTAACGTGATTGCTTAATAAAATTCTTTTAGTTAGATTTTTCTATAATAAACAAAACAGCGTTTTTGTTACTATAGCTTCTATTTTAATGGTTCATCATTATTTGCAAAAACATCCTTTAACAGAGGCTAAGAAAATGGTTAAACAGGGTAAACTCACATTACCTACCGCAGAATTTTTACAAAATTATTAAGCTAGGCTTAATAATTAAAACTGATTGTTTATAAATAGATTAAAGATTAGAATAGCGCGGCCAAACAAAATATTATCTAATCAAGGATTATCGAAATTTATGGAAAAATTATTGAAAAACCATCTTGAACACGGTGAAAATTTAGTTAAAAAATGGGAAAAAACTCTGGAAGAGCAAATAAAAAAAGCTCATGAAGAATTCATTGGATTAAAAAAATTTTGCAAGGAAATTATTGCATTTTTATTTGAACATAATTCCTACATAAATTTAAGTTATAGAACTCAAAAAGTTTTACCTGTTTCGTTAAAAATGCTTAATCAAATGGCCATGAAAATGATAGCGATATTGATGAATATTTTTAAAAATAATCCTAACATTTTTGTTGCTAAGTATCGATTTCATCTAGATTTAATAGTCAGAAGGGGAGTAGACTCAACTTTTTACGAGTATTTTCATTTACTGAAAAAACAAGAAGAAGAAATTTTGCTAAGTTATAACGTGGCAATTTACAATCTTTTCCATGACGACCGTATTCCTGCCCCAGAAATAATAGAACGTGTTCAAAATATTTATACCACTATATGTGATAATAATAATCGCGCCTATGAGATTTTAGAAAAAATGATGGATAATCAGTTAATTACCCAAAAAGAACATGAGTTTTTACTAAGATTACCTCTTTTAAAGGCTCAAGAGTTAATTGCCGATTACCCGTTAGTAGAACCCGATGAATTTATCCCACGTCCGCCGGTTCATTCTCGTTAAGAATAATGGGGGTAAATAACTCCTGTGGAGGCGATGCTTTTTTAAAACATTTACGACAAGTGGCAATGTAGCGATCGTTGCCACCAATTTCGATTTGATTACCTTCGGTCACGGTTCGACCCTGTTCATCAATTCGCATATTCATTGTGGCTTTGCGCCCGCAATAACAAATGGTTTTGATTTCAATAATTTCTTCTGCCCAAGCTAATAAATATAAACTGCCTGGAAAAACTTCACCTTGGAAATCACTGCGTAAACCATAGGCAAGGACAGGAATATTTAAACGATCGGTAATTTCAGTTAATTGATGAACTTGTTGTTTACTTAAAAACTGTGCTTCATCCACTAAGACACAAGCCAATTTTTTTAGGCCTGGCATGCAGGCTTGAACATAATCGAACAAATTGGTTTCGGTGGTAAAAGTGATAGCTTCTGCTGAAAGACCAATGCGCGAATGGATGCTATTGCGTGAGTAACGCGTATCAATGGCCGGAGTAAATAAAATAGTAGCCATACCACGCTCTTGATAATTATAGCTCGATTGCAACAACGTCGTACTTTTACCGGCATTCATTGCAGAATAATAAAAATATAGCTTGGCCACACTCTCACCATGACAAAAATGATAAATTAATTCGCTATGCTAGCTTGATTAGGGCTAAATGGCAAAGTTAAAATGGCAGCCTCTACAGTGTAACGAAGATAATCACCTTGCGTATTCTTTACAGCATATTATTGTATTTATTGACTCCTTTTATAGTACTGCGGCTAATTTGGCGTTCGCGACGTGCGCCAGATTATCGTCGTCGTATCCACGAACGTTTTGCCCATATTGAGTCGCCCACGCAACAGGTGATATGGGTACATGCCGTTTCTGTGGGTGAGGTGATCCTCGCTATTCCTCTAATCAAAAAATTAAAACAAGCCTATCCTGATTTTGCCATTGTAATAACCTCTACCACCCCCACAGGTTCACAGCAAATTAAAAAACATTTTGTTAATATGAAAACGCAAGATATTTTTCATATCTATGCACCTTATGATTTACCTCATGTCGTCGAACGGTTTTTAAAAATAATCAAACCAAAAATGGCCATCATGATGGAAACAGAACTGTGGCCTAATATTTTTTATTATTGTCAGCGTAAAAAAATCCCGCTGTTTGTGGCAAATGCGCGTTTATCACAACGTTCTTATCAACGTTATGCGCGGTTTTTATATTTAGTAAAACCTATGTTAAATAATGTGACGCAAATTATTGCGCAAACGCAAGACGATGCTGATCGCTATCTGCGACTCGGTGTTGATAAAAATAAAATAACCGTCAGTGGTAGTATGAAATTTGATTTGCAACTGCCAGCAAGTTTGTGTGAAAGTGCAGAAATACTCCGTCAACAATGGGGAGTCGATCGACCTATATGGATTGCTGCGAGTACGCATGACGGTGAAGAAGAAATTATTTTGCGCGCATTTGCGTTAGTTAAAAAAGCGTTACCCACCACGTTACTGGTTTTAGTGCCGCGTCATCCTGAACGATTTAACAAAGTCGCGCACTTAGCAGAACGCGAAGGATACGAAGTGGTGTTGCGCAGTTCGGGTGAACGTTGTAACAAAAATACTGCAGTCTTTCTTGGCGATACCATGGGAGAATTAATGTTATTTTACGCCGCGTCCGATTTGGCCTTTGTAGGTGGTAGTTTTGTTGAAGTGGGTGGGCACAATTTGTTAGAGCCCGCCGCTATTGGTATTCCAATGTTAACCGGCCCATTTATGTTTAATTTCACCGAAATTACCCGCTTACTTGTCGATGTCGCGGCGGCTAAACAAGTGCATTCAGAAATAGAACTCGCAAATGAGGTGATTTACCTGTTACAAAATACCGAAAAACGTGTGCAAATTGGCGAAAAGGGGAAGCACGTCGTTGAAAAAAATCGCGGTGCTTTGGATAAACATCTGGCGATTATACAAGCAGCCGTGAATTTATAAAATAGTTAAAAAATACATGTCAAAAAATTAATAATTAATTATGATTTAATCTGGTTTTTTTTTAAATTTCTTGCATTAAAATAATTAGATAGTTCGAAATTTTTAATTAAATATTCAGCACATGAGTGATATTCATATATTGAATTATCGTTATTGTTAGATTTCATGCTTAAGCAATTTGATAAGGCTTCTAATAGCTGTGTTATGGGGTTGCGGCAACTAGGGGCAATTATTTTTTCTAGCTTGCTAATTATTTTGGCATGATTATCATTATCCTCAATCCAAGAACCTAAATAGAGTATCGCCAAAAATTGAACTGAGGCATAAACTTTTTTTACTGAGTTGGCGTTATTGAAAAAACGATTTCCTGCGTATTGAGTATTGGGGTATTGTTGTGTTCGGAATTCATAGTCTCTTAAACAGTTAAGTTGAGAATTTTCTAAATTTTTAAGGTGGTTTATATACTCAGTGGTTAATAAAATTTGACTTGAATTATCAATGATTTTTAAAATGTTAAAATCAGTTTTTTCAAAAAAACTAAATAACCCTCTGAAGTTAATTTTTTTAGTCCATAATGTCCACAATGCTGTTTCAAATGAATTTAAATACTCTATCTCTTTACTTGCTTTGATAACCGATTCGTCTAGCGTGCAAAAAGCGGTAGTTGCACACGAAAGCTTGGCAAACATACGGATGGTGATGCTAATTTTAATATGGACATTATTGAGATTGGAGTCTGTAATAAGTGGCAGTTTTTTATTTAATAATACTTGTCTATTGATTAAAGCGTCGTAAGTGCCTGGTAATAAGCTCATGCGATTTTGAGGAGATAATAACACTGAAGCCATATTAACATGACGCAATTCTAAATCTTTATATTTAGGTCGAGTAGAAACCGTTAAATCAACCGATATTTCATTTGAAAAATATTGATTATTAGAATATAAATAAAATTGATAGTTTTTAAACTTGTAATTTTCTTCATCAGTCCCCAAGAAGTTAGTAATTTTTTTAAGACTTGTAATTTTTTTCAGAGTGTCTTCTATAGCAGTGACATCTATGGAAAAATTATCATCATTGGTGTAGATAACAAAATCGCAATCATTTAGCGGCGTGTTATACATGGGGCCACACAATAGCTGCGAACCTACTTGATATATATCGTATTTTTTTGCACAGTTATCACCTAAATTAAATACAGAAAACATAATATTTCTAATATTTTCCTCATCTAGGTTAATTGGTAATAACTTAAAATAGAAATCAGATAAAGTTAATACAAGCTCGCTAACTACCTCAGATGGTGAGTGTTCGTTTAATTTGCTAGAAAATAAACATAATGTATGGTTCCAGCTTTTAATTAGAAGATGGGGTTCGTTTATGTCGTTGCTTAAAGTTTCTTCTTGATTATACTGTGAATGATTAATCATAAAATCATTAAATTTTTTGGATAAGTATTCATCCAAATTTGATAATAATGAGATAAACTGATTTAAATAATTTTTTAAAGAGTTAGGGTTGGTTGTCGTAAAGGTGACGTTAATATTTTTTGCTAATGTTAGATGATTTTTTACTTGCTGATGAAGTCTATTGAATAATTTTTGTAATTCAGCATCATGAATAGTTTGAGAGTTTTCTGTTGTTTTTGATGAGTCGACCAGTCTACTTCCTGTTATATCTTCTTCGGCTTCTAGGCATTCTGCTTGTCTTTTGCTTTCTTGTTGTGCTGTGAGTTCTTGATCAGATGCTTGTATTGTATTTAGGGTATTTGTAACTCCTGGTGTATCTTCTTCCTCATCACTGTATTCTGCTTGCTTTTTAATTTCTTGCTGTGCTGTATGTTCTTCATCTTGCTCATCTAATATATTTGATGTATCTGATTCTCTAGACTGAGAATTCAGTTCTTGATTTTTATTTTTCTTTCGGCCACTTAATATTTCTTCTCGCTTTTTTTTCCTACGTAGTTTAGAACGTTGGTTTCGCTTTAAAGAAGATGAAGATGCAGGTGTTGGGTTATTATCATTGCTTGATTGCTTCGAAGCGTTTTGATTATCATTTTCGTTATTAATGGGGCATTCTTCTTGCTCTGATTCATTATCCGGCGAGCTGAAATCGGGGGCGCGGCGATGTTTTTTCTGATTTTTTCCTATAACTGGTTTTTTTATCTTGGCATTAGAATTTTTTTTTGATGGTTTAGAGAGTAAAGGCTGATTCTCGGGTTGGGAGGTTCGTATATCATTAGATTTTAATAGATTATCAATTTTTTGAATAATATCTTCTTCGGAGTTAATTTCAGATTCAATTTTGAGGTCGGATTCATTAGGGTGTAAATTGGCGAGGAAGTCAGGCCAAAGATTGTGTTCATTATACTTATAGTATTCGGAGGTTCTTTTTATTATTAATTTTGTTTGATTATTCAGTGAATTGATTAATATTAGATAATTGCTAATAATTTTTTCCAAGTAGCTAACTTCAGTGTTTGTTAAGGAAAAATTACTCCCATTTTGATAGCATCTATTAATTTCTTTTAGTTCAGATAATATAAAGAAACCTTCTACTATATATCGAATCCCATTAATATTGTTATAAAATAGATTTTCAATGTTTATTTCTTTTTCTATATAATCAGAAAATTTTTTTAACCCTGATTTTGTTTTACCCTGGTTGATTTTGCTAATTTTAGGATCAATCACGTCGCTGACAATATCATTTAAAGCGTTGCTTAATATGAACGTAAGATTATCATTATTAATTTCGTCACTAGCTGTCAGAAATTGATATTGTGGATGGGCTAGTGTTAGAGCCATGTAAAATGTAGTAAACTTTTTAAAAATTTTATCGATTATGTTATAAATATAAATTTCATGATTCTTAAGACCATCTATGGGTTGTTGATCGAATAACTGAGGTTTTATAATTGATTCAACACAAGTTGTTAATATTTGAGAAAAACTAAAATCTTCACGGGAATAGTCCATTACGTGATGCTTATCACTTTTTAAGATTAAATATCCAGTTGGCGCCGAAGGGGAAAGATACTCATCAATGCTTAAAATCTGAGTTAGATATTGATCGTTTGGTATTTTATCTCTAATGAAATAAACGAGTCTTTTATCAGGATTTTGGGTGATTAAAGCTAATGGAACTTGAAAATGCTTTTCATTCAAGAGAAATGGATGGTATATAGGGATAACAGAATTGGATGATTGTGAAATTTTTTCCAAAAATTCGATTTTTTCGCGGACAAAAGATAGTGGGCTCATAACTAAGGCGTGAAAAATAATATCCCAATATTTTATCTTGTCTTTATTATTAACAAATTTAGAGAGTTTTAACTGTATTTGCAGTTTTTTATGTAAATTGGCGCCTAACTGTATGGGAAGATTAACTTCCAGGTTATTTGTAAAGTAATCATATAATTCCCAACTTCCTAAGGAGCATATCATCATGGTAATGAATGATTTTGTTTTTTCTCTATTGCTTCCGGGTTCAAAAATTTTTCTGAAGTTTTCTTTTAGAGTATTTTTAATGTGGTCATCTAACGCGTTTTTTTTTGGCAATAATACTTTGTTTATTTTTTTTCCTAGAAAATGCGCTTTAATTTGATTTAAAATATTTTCTATCGCCTGGGCGCGTGCGCTTTTTAGATTTTTTTCAATATCGTGTAAAGTATCATCACTGTTTATAATCTCTGAAGAACTTATTGCATAAGGATGAAAATTTTTATTAATTTCCTGAATCAAGAGTTCAGATTGGATGCAGTAATTTTCAGTTATCAAAAGTTGAGGATTGGATGGCGTGCTTTGCATAATATTCTATATTGTTATTTTTATATTAAACTTGGGCAAGTCTAGCAATCTATTATTAATGAAATATGACAAATCATTCACATTGGATAACAATCTCCCCACTTAGCCTATTAATATTTTCGCAATAGGCAAAGCGCCAAATCATCTCTAGTGAATGTTTTTCGGTATCAATCAGTATCGTATCGCATAACGGAGTGATGGTGCCTTGTTGTGGGGTGATTAGGCGTAATTTCAGATCAGGTAGTGTTAGGGTGAGTGCTGGCTGGTCGGGAAAAAATCCTGCTAAACAAATACTTTCATTACCAAGCCAAGCGCTTTCAATGCGTTGATCGCGTGGTGCAGCATTGTAAAAATACTCGGGGCGATCATAAATTTTGGCGTGAGCATGATTGGGTGCTAGCCATTCTACTGGCATAGGGCCAAAGCCGCCTGGGGCGACTTGGTCGGAAATTTTTTCAATTAAGCGTGATAATTTTTCGATGCGCGGTAATGCTAAGCGATTTATTTTGAAATAATCTTCGGTAAAACCTAAACCACAGGGATTATACGGGTAAATATTATAGGGATTTGCCGGATCTTTCCCGCCGTAAGCATATTCATAGTGCAAGGCTAACGGCTCACTAAGAGGTTTTTTGCTGATGTAAAAATGGATAGGCGAACGGCGCCATTCACGTTCGCCAAATACTCGTAAAGATTTTTCAACTAGTGGTTTTGTGAGTTTGGCACGGTTTACGATTAATGAAACATCGCAATATTCATTTCCATTAGGATACGCCATTCCTTGAACTAAAATTTCTGCACCTTGTTTAAAAGGGACATTATCTGCGGCATGCTGCAAACTACTGTTATTCTTTTCACCAAGGAATAAATGATGTTCATAAATTTCAGCAGAGTGTGAAAAGAATAATTCTCCGGATGAATTAAATGAATTCTACATTCTAGGCCACTCTTGGGGTGGTGCCTTAGCAATGGAATATGCAATTAAATACCCTAACAATGTAAAGGGGCTAATCATCTCCAATAAGGGATACAGTACACCAAATTTAATTAACTCACGAGTAAAACTTTGGAATGAAATAGCCAAAGGATACGCCTCAGGGCAAGAAATTATTAAACAACTTGAATCAGGCAAACAAGTTTCTGATACATCGACATTAAAAAAAATTGACCTCGATTTCGAAAGAAGATACCTTCGTACAATACAACCAATACCTGAACCAATGGTTAATTCAAGAAAGAATAATAGAAGATTTTACATTACTAATTATTCATCTTGGGACATATACGATAGACTACAATCTATCAAAGAACCAACACTATTAATTGGTGGGGACCGTGATTTTGTAGACAAACATGAACTCTTTCAGATGAAAAAAGTAATTCCTGATAGCTATATTTTTATTTGTCCTAATGGTGGACACTTTTCCTTTTGGGATGATAGCGACAACTATTTTAGAGAAGTTGAGAATTTTATTAACAAAACTGAAAATAAATAGTCGTGAGAATCAGCCCAGCCGGCAACACCGTGTTTATTTAATTGCGGGGTTCGGTGTTGGCTATCAAGTTTTGGTTTCTTAATTTAGTCCGCTGTAGGCGGACAG
>JAHCLG010000013.1 GCA_026125385.1 Legionellales bacterium | reverse complement strand
TACTCACCGCATTTCAAGATGCTTGATAAAAAGATAGCCTGGAACAGGCACATATTTATCTGATTTATAATGTATACTAAAAGTTAGCACTTCATTTTGTAACCCGCTTCTACCGTAGGCAAACGCCGAAGAAGTATTGAAACAGCTCTGGCAAAACGGTGAAGAAATAAAAAATTCACTGGAACGGTACCAATTCGAGTGTTAACGCTATAAAATTGTCCCACACACAACTGAAGGTAACCTCATTTTATGAAAACACCCAAAACGGCACGCCATCACGAATACGACATCCTAGCTGCTATCCCTTTTATTCTCTTGCATTTATCGTGTTTAGGGATTATTTTCACCGGATTCAGTGTCACCAGTATTATTCTCGCATTCGTTTTTTTAATCGTGAGAATGTGGGGAGTCACTGCGGGATATCACCGTTATTTCTCGCATAAAAGTTTTAAAACCAGTCGGACTTTTCAATTTATTCTAGCGTTTATTGCGCAAAGCTCCGCACAACAAGGCGTGATTTGGTGGGCGAATCATCACCGTCAACATCACCAATTTTCAGATACTCCTAAAGATGTTCATTCACCGCGTCAAGATGGCTTTTGGCATTCGCATGTGGGTTGGATTTTTACTAAAGAATTTCTCAGTCGCGATTATCACAACGCTAAAGATTGGGAGCAATTTCCTGAACTGAGATGGCTCGATCGCCATCGTTATACTCCCGCCATTATTCTAGGCGCCATAGCCTGGCTCATTGCAGGATGGCAGGGCGTATTTGTGGGTTTCATTCTTAGCACCATCGTTCTTTATCATTTCACTTTCTTTATCAATTCTTTGTCGCACGTATACGGTAAACAACGTTACTTAACGGCGGATGATTCTCGCAATAATTGGTGGTTAGCTATTTTAACCTTAGGTGAAGGATGGCATAACAATCATCATCATTTTTCAACTTGCGCGCGTCAAGGATTTCGCTGGTGGGAAATTGATATCACCTATTATGTCATCAAACTATTAGAAAAATTGCGTATTGTTTGGGATGTCCGCGAACCGCCACGCTCCATGGTCAAAGGCGAGCAAACCGTTCCCCAGCGGGTGAAAGAAAGAACGTGGTTATTATTCGATAATCATGTCAACATTAATTTTAATCAACTATCGCTTCGCGTTTCAGCGATGGCCAAAGAGGTTATGCAATCTCTCGAACAGCCACGTCAACAGTTGGCACAAGAATTAAGCGCGCATGCCGAGCAAGTAAAGCATCTCATTAGTGAAAAACGCCGACACTTAAAACAATTACCGCCTAAAGTCGCCGTCATCGTGCAAGAAAAATTTGCTCAACTGCTCGACACTATCGACGTAACCTTAAAATCACTTGATTTCAAAGAACGTTTACAACACTGCGCTCAAACATTGGAAGACATGGCGCAAAGCATCCAACTCACTAAGGTCATTCCTGAACGAGTATCTGTAAAATCTGTGGGATAAAGCCCCTGATAGTATCAAACTGTAGCTCATTGATTTTTGAACATTATCCAACAAATCAACGAGCTGCAGAGTAATACTCCCAACAGACTCAATACTTAACGCACTTTAAGATGCCCACAGCATCTTGAAGTGCCACTCATCGCGATTTTCCCCTTTGTGAGTGGTATATATTCAAAACAATTGGATTTTAGGCGAGGCGTCGAGTTAAAGATACGAAGAAGTGTATACTGAATACAATCCCTCCGTAGCTTTAGCTCGACAACAAAGCCTAAAATTCAAGTGTGAAGAGTATAGATCCGGAAGTTAATCTCTCTTTCCAGAATAGCCCAAACAAAAAAGCCTGCAATTAGCAGGCTTTTTTATTCACGAACATTCAGAATTATTTAATTTTGCCTTCTTCAAAGACAACATGCTTGCGAACAACGGGATCGTATTTTTTCATCCGCAATTTTTCCGTGGTATTACGTTTATTTTTCATTGTGGTGTAATAATAACTGCTTTCGGTAGAAACCATTTTTACTTTTTCACGCATGATAGAATTCCTTATTTCACTTCACCACGGTCGCGTAGTTCTTTTAACACTACATCGATACCGCGTTTATCGATAATCCGTAGGCCATGTGAGCTTACGGTCAATTTTACAAAACGTTTTTCACTTTCAACCCAGATACGATGGGTGTGCAGGTTAGGAAGAAACCGACGTTTGGTCTTGTTGTTAGCGTGGGACACATTATTACCCACTTGCGGGCGTTTACCCGTAACTTGACATACTCTGGACATTACTTTCTATCTCCAATTCCGAATGCATTCATGCGAGCGGGACTTTATAACAGAAACCGCTGAAGAGATCAATACCGTTGACGAAGGCCTGTCCTATACTCAACGCACTTCAAGATGCGGTGAGCATCTTGAAGGTTAAGGGATACTTACGTCACTTTCAGGCAAATTGCGGTAAACAATAGGCATTTTGCAAAGTGAAGTTGTAACTATCCGAATCGCCATCCACTGCAAGCAAAATTAAACTGTGTTCGCGCTCGCTGGGTGTGAAATAGGCATAGTCGCCATTATCCTTTAGAACACACTGCGGTTGTGTTGGCAACGTTGTTCCAATAATTTGGAGATGCGATTGCCCCGCAACATGACACTCTAAAGAATCGTCTTGGCTGAAGGTTGGCGCTTCATAAGCCGTTAAGCTCAATACTTTGGAAGTGGATTGCGCTGCATACTCATTTTGCGCCACCGCCAGTTTAATCGATCCACTTCCTGTGGCACTTGGATTTAAGAAACAAAGATAATGCTGTGGCGCGCCTAAGGCGAGTGAGCTTAGAAATAAACTGCTGAATACGAATTTACTGATAGCGGTTGGCATGGGGTTCTCCTCATCAAGTTATTAAATAATCACGTCAAACTATAAAAAAGGAGAAGAGAAAAAAACACTTGTCGCAAATCGTAAGACAATCGCTCGCTATCACGTTTTCTCAGAAACCAACGCGTAATCTAAATGTTCGAGATAATTGTTATAACTTAAAATGCCATCGGTATCGAGCCTGGAAATAGAAGGATTATCGATTAAAGTGTAGTAATATTCTTCGCGGCCACTTAAGCGTTTGCAGGGATAAAGATAGGATTCCCATTCGATGGGATCGACTTGATAGTAACGATCGACATGCCAAAAATGTGGGATGGCCTCACGTTTAATTAAACGCTCAATGACACTGCGCGAAGCATTTAAATCCTCGCCTAGTTCAATATACATTTTTAAATCTTGTTCTAAGCACACAATTAGCCATTTAGCATCTGCATTCGCGCTCAGCAGTAAAAATGTACCGGTATTTTCAGTTAAATAATATTCAACTAAATCGTGTTGTCGACACAATTCGGTAAAAAATGTGTAAAAAATTGGATCTTGCAAAAAGTTGGGGGAATCAATGGCTAAAGCTTTGACCATGAAATCGGATTTTTCTTGGAAATAGCGTTGCTGCAATTCACAAATGGCACTATTCACTTTTTCGATGACGTGCGGATCACTTTTTAAAATAAAATGATCAATAATGCCTGCATTGAATGCATCGATTGCCGTTTGCGCATCGGCTTGACCCGTTAATAAGATTTTTTTGACCGGCTTATCCATCAGTTTTTTACAAAACTCTAAACCGTTAATATCAGGCATGGCAAAGTCGACGACGACGACCGAAATTTCATTAAAGCGATGGGGGTCGTAAACTTCACGATGAATAGAGCTGATATCGACTTTAATGGTATGAGTCGTTGAAGGATTTCCTGTTACTTCGGAGTTATGAGAAAAACATTTCTGATCGAGCAATTCACGATGTTGGGAATTAATAGTGTCTAAAGCGGAGT
Source organism: Legionellales bacterium (assembly GCA_026125385.1). NCBI lineage: Bacteria > Pseudomonadati > Pseudomonadota > Gammaproteobacteria > Legionellales > Legionellales bacterium. The sequence goes on along the minus strand of JAHCLG010000013.1, from coordinate 67,431 downwards.
CGGGAGCCGTATATAACTGATAAGCAAGACCGGGGTCTAGCTGCAAACTAAAATTCATTAAAAAATCCTGGCTATCATCCACAAAAATGACAGTGGTTGGATAATAACAAGCAGGAATTCCGTATTTTTGCATCCCTTAGCGCTCCATACTCAAAGTGGATAGGATAACGTAAAATCCTACTGAAGCAAAGTCAGTTGAGTTCTGAATAAGGATGTTCAATGCGTGGCAAGGTTAAACAAAATTCAGTGAATTCACCCTCTAGAGAACGACAGGTGATTCGCCCACCAAAACTTTCTAAGACTAAACGACAAAACGATAAACCGATCCCTGTGCCGGAGAGTGTGGTTGAATAAAAGCGTTCAAAAATACGGGGTAAATTATTGCTGGAAATGCCTATTCCAGTATCACGAAAATACAAATGTCCTTGGGTAGGTTCCATGACTAGCCAAATTTTTATTTTTCCCTTACGCGCTTTAGCAATAAAATGCAATGCATTTTTAATTAAATTAAATAACACATGCACCATTAATAATTTGGCGCCATTAAAATAAAGGTCTTCAACGCTGGGTCTCCAGTCGATCAAACGATATTCTTCCGCGGAAGAAAACGGATAGCGCATTAATGCTTCTTCAACGCAGCCATTCATCGAACAAATCTCAAACATGCTTGAGTCGATGGTTTGCTTACCCACATTCATTAACTGCATGTCGATAATCGTATTAGCATTATTAGCCTCATTTTCTATACGCTCTAAGGCCGGCAATAAGGTATTATAGTGAGCTGAGCGAATTTTAGTGACGGGCAACCCGTGATCGCGTGCTAAGTTATACGCTTCAAATAAAATAGGTAAATAACGTTTAATCCCGACCGATCCACTTTTAATGCCTAACAACGGTGTGCGTAATTCATGGGCGATACTGCTGCTAATAATCGATAATACTGCTAATTTTTCTCGTTTTAATACGCCGGTTTTATAATTAAAAATAGTTCCAGCGATCACTGCAAATAAATATACAGAAATATATTGCAAATAAATACTTTCAAAATAAATATTAGGCGTGCTGATAATATAAACAACCAGCGCCAGCGCGGAACCAAGAAAACATAAAATAATTAAGCTTAGCCAGTCTACTAATAATACTAATAAAAATAAGCCACACAACATTTCCATCACTGGAATGACCGTCCATTTATTTTTTAATACTAAAAATAAAAAGAAAAAAGGCAGGCAATAAAGCGCTGTGACATACCAATACAATGGAAAAAACTTTTTCCAGGCCGGTGGCCAATAGTCTTTTAACATTAAGATCATACAAAGAAAACTGCCAATTAAACGTAATTGCAAATTTTCAAATGCTTGGGGATAAATATAGTTCCACAAAATATAAAACAAGGGAAATCCGATAAACCCTACTGCACCTATCATGACCATATATTCTTCAGAATATTCCACACTCTGAATAATCGATACCTGAACTCTATCAATAAACTCTGCAATACGTTGCTGAATGCCCATGATCCTGGTCTTTTCATTTCACTGTTGGAAGTATATTATACTATCATCCGCGCTTGTAAAGTGAACATACTCGGCAAATGGCAGCACAAGGAAGTCCACCATGTCCAATCACAATTTGACGACTCATAGCCCCAGCGAAATTTTACATTCCAGTATTTCTCGCTTTGGACAAACATGGCTTAACAATTTTGCGCTGTGTTTATTGATTGGCATTATCACCGTAGCACCCGCGCTAATTTTTCCCAACATCGCCTCTGAACATTTTGCTCAAATTGAAACTGGCGTGCGCGCTTTTTTACCGTATTTTTTTCCTTATGTGCTAATTTTATTATTTCTTCACTGTTGGTTAATTTTGCGTATTTATCATCAACAGCATCACCTACAAACACAATCCACAGAACTCTTCCGCCTAGCATTTAAAAAATTTCCATTTTTTCTCTGCGGGTTTATTATTTTCATGATAGCGGGTTTATCAGGACTTTTAATTTTAATTATTCCCGGCATTATTTTATTAATTTTACTCAGTCAATTTCCCGCATTAATTTTATTAGAGCATTATCACCCCTGGAAAGCCTTAACCTCTAGCATCGCCATAGTAAAACACTATTGGTGGCGAACTTTTTTATTGTTAATCCTCGGCGGCATTATCTCGCTTATATTAACGCTACTCATCGATAGCGCTTTTCGCGAAACCTTGGTGATTACCCACTCCGCCACACAAGCCCCGCTATATTTATCGCATAATTTCGCCAAAGCCTTCGCCATGACTGCTTTCTTACCCTGGTACTACCGACTCTATCTCGCCTTATTCGACGATTTGAAGTTGCGCAGCATGGAAAGTGGGATTATTTAACACCGCACCGCGAGTCAAGCTCACGCTACCATGCGCTAACACACCCTTTATGAGGCAAAGCTACGGCTACGTAATATTATCTTAATAAAATTTATGTATAATCGCCCTGGGTTTTAAGATGTTATGGGTCTTAGAAAATAATTAACTAAACCAAATGCGTTGGAATAGAGGGGTTTTTCAAAAATATTACTCCGCGATTGAGGCATTTAGGTTACATAAAAAAGAGAGATAGAAAATGCTTAGTGGCCTTTATAAAGGAGTTGTTAATTTACTTGGTAATACTCAAACAGCGAGCAATCAGAGTGACTCTGCAACAGAACAACAAATGACTGCTTTAAGTGATAATTCTACAACAACTACTAACACGACTACTACTGTGAACAGCGCAGAGAGCGGGATTAATGGTACAACGCTAGCACTGACAACGAGTGATGATAATACCACAGAAAATGCAGATTCTGATGATTTACACGAATACGAACTAGTCGAGAATAACTCAGATACAGCTCTATTAACAACAGTTTCAGAGAATACTACTCAAAAACAAGTGCTAAACTCCACCTCAAACGCAACTTCAGCGACCATCACAACATCAAACAACAACGCTATAACACCAAATAATCCCGTATCATCCAGCAACAGAAAACAAGCAGATCAAGGAAGTAATAACCAAAATGGTTCTAACGATCGAGGTGTTGCAGACATAGTCTTAGAGAAACCTGCTTGTGGTCAGAATTACCCAATAACCGATAACAAACAATCAGAAACGCAACTGCAAGACCTATCAACTTCGACCAGTAACACACAGGCTCCTGAAAATATAGCAGCAAATACTAACGTAATATCCAGCGCGACAATCCAAGAAGAAATGGATAAAAAAATTGCATCTTCTACAGAAAATAATTGGGCAGAACTTACCAACTATTACGACGCATCACCTGTTACGACTCAGCTAGAATCTCATTTAGAAAAAAACTATAAAAACTCATCAGAAGATGCGTTTAATTATATCATGGCAATCCCAGAGCAAATTCTTTATGAATTATTCACTAGTTATGATTTTAAATATTCCAGAGGTCGACTCCGAAGTTTTTTCGAAACTGTCTTTTCATTTGTCGACCAAGAAAGCTATAAAACCATACAGGATCACATATACGATCTACTCTGCAAGGATCACATATACGATCTACTCTGCAAGAATGACAATATTCATTTAATTCTATTTGCTGTGAACAAAGATTATTCAATAAATGATACTTTTTTAAAAAGTTTAAAAACAATATTCCCAGATAAACAAACTGAAATTTCAACTATTTTTAATTCTTATAAAGAAAACCAAAATAAAGAGGGATTTATAGCGAATATTAAAGCTGATAGTCAGAAAATAATTGACTCATTAATTATACAAAATATTAGACGACTGATTACGCGTTATGATAAAAATGAAAGTGACAGCTATTTTAAATATAAATGTATTTCAAGAATACATGATTTAACTAAAAAAATTACTTCCGAGCAAGAACGCAATTTGATTCTACAAGAGATAAATAATTTAATAAGTCCTCCTACCTCACCTGGCAGAAATCCGTCAGCCATGTTCGCAGCATCACCATCGAATTCAAATAATAGTTCTATCACGATAGATACTTTTTTTCTCTCAAAGAGAGAATTTAACACTTAAAAAAAGTGGCGATGAGTAATAAAGCTAAACTCCAAACCCACCCACGGAACTTCGTAGTGAGCGAAGTTCCGTGAAATTCAAACTCATGATATTTCACAGCAACGATTTTATGGATGAAAATCGAACAAGTTGACGATATTACCCCCTGTTTATGAATTATTTATATAAATATACTCAAAAGGTATTAGTTACTGACTTCCATCTATACCGCTCGCCAATGAAGATGCGGGGAGTTGGAGATTAAGTCGCAGGCGTTAGTTAATAAGTGCGTTCGCTAAGCTTTCGCAAAATAAGAGGAAAAATAGGTATTTATTAGGATAACTCACTTCGACAATCAGGGAAAATTTCTAACCCTAGATTTTGGCTTCAGCCGCATCTTGAAGTGCTTTGGGTATAGTTATTTTGGCAATAAAAAGAATAGAGAGAACCAGATGATTGAGACATCCAATTTGAATTAATTACTTGGACTAAGAATTAAAATTATTTAGAATTAGTAATGCGTGTTAATAACTTGCTGTTTCACTAGAGAATTAAATAGATATAATCAGACAATGAGTTTTAACGTGAGCTAATCGAATGTGTAAAATTGCCAAATAGTAAAAGGAGTCGGCATGATAAAATATTTTATGATAGGTATTCTTAGCTTTTTACTCGGCAATACAGCGTTTGCAACAAATCACCAAACTAATCCCGATGAAGATCGTGGGATTATCCCCCACATTAGTCAACATTATTACGCTGACCCCTCTCTCTATCATTTTGAAAGCATGCCGAAAGAACAATTAACCCCCTTAACGGCTCGCCAATATATTTATGGTAGTCGGTCGGAAATCGTTAAATGGTATTTAAAAAAAGGCTCCATTATTCCAACTCACTATCATCCTAACGAACAAATTACTTGGATAGTTTCAGGTGAAGTCATTGTTTATTCGCAAGGAAAAAAATTCACGGTGAAGGCGGGTGATGTCTTAGTGATCCCACCGAATGTGCCGCACCGCTTTGTCGCCATTGCCGATACCATTGATGTGGATTTTTTTGCTCCCGCTCGCCAAGATTGGATCGATGGCAGCGCGAATTATTTGCAAAAACAAAATACTCATTAGGGCAAATACTGTTGGATCTGGCGACCTGCTTTTTTTAACGAGGTTAAGCCTTGCTCACATATTGCCAACATGCCATAAAATCCGTGGATCATGCCAGTTTCTAATGTATAGAGCACGTTCACTTGTGATGCTGTTAATTTTTCGGCGTAATCTTTGGCTTCATCACACAATGGATCGTATTCTGCGGCGATAATAATCGCAGGAGCTACTTGATGTAAATCGGCGAAATAGGGTGATACTAAAGGATCGTCGCGTTTAACATGGGGTGGTAAATATTGTTTAAATAACCACTCAATTTTTTCTTTGGTTAAATAAAATCCTTGCGCATAGTGTTGATGTGACGGTGTTTGACAGGTTAAATTTAATTCTGGATACAACAATACTTGTAATTTTATTTTTTCGATATTTTCATCGCGAGCACGCAATGCTAATAAGGCGGCAATATTGCCGCCCGCACTATCGCCAGCAAGAATAATCGAATTAACATCCATATTAAATGAATGCCCATTTTCAATAATCCAACGCAATGCAGAATAAGCATCTTCGTGACAAGCAGGATACGGATTTTCTGGCGCTAACCGATAATCCACCGCTATCACGTGAACATTGGCTTCTAAACACAAATGACGACAAATGGTATCGTGGGTGGCTAAATTTCCTAAGACATGGCCACCGCCATGAAAATAAATTAATGTTGGGCGTTTTTGGGTAGCGTGCTGATAAATACGCAGAGGAATTTCATGCGTCGGTAATTCAATGGTGATATCGCGAACTCGAGCAATTGCGGGAGGCGCGCCCCACATAAAATGATTCATCTGTGCTAATTCGCGCAACTGCCTTGCGGTAAATTGATTAAAATCAGTGACGGGAAGTTCGGCAAATTTTTTTAACAATGCATTTAATTGCGGATGAAGGGGCATATAAATTTTTCCTCTAAAACAGCGTTTCTAATTTCGCGTATTTCAATACCAGCCATTTTTCTCCATGACGCTGAAAATTCACTTGCACACGCGAATGTTCACCATTACCTTCGCTGTTCATGACAATTCCTTCACCAAAATGCGGATGGATCACGCGTTGACCTAATTTAAATTCACCTTCATCTATGGGATGTTGCCATACGGGTCTTACGACTTGTGATTTTAAACGTAATTCGCGTAATAAATGTTGGGGAATTTCCAGCACAAAACGCGATAAACGATGTCTGGCATCTTGCCCATAAATTCTTCTGCTTTCAGCCGCGGTTAAAAGTAACGATTCGCGCGCACGCGTCATTCCTACATAACATAAACGTCGTTCTTCTTCTATACGACCAGGTTCCGCATATGACATGCTATGCGGAAATAAACCTTCTTCCATGCCAGATAAAATAACGAATTTAAATTCCAATCCTTTAGCAGAATGCAATGTCATTAATTGCACGCATTGATTAGATTTGTCGCCATATTCTTCACCTGCTTCTAAAACCGCTTGCGTTAAAAATAAAGTGAGCGGGGATAATTCCATGTCTTGATTGTTTTCTAAATTTTCAACAAATTCACTGGCCGCAACCGCTAATTCTGCCATATTTTCTAAGCGCGATTGGCCTTTCTCGCCTTTTTCTTTTTGATAATGTTGAATGAGACCGCTCTGTTCAGTAACCTGTTCAATTTGTTTGGTAAGCGATAATGTCTTAGTCGTTTCGCGTAAAGATAAAATTAAATCTAAAAATTGTTGCACTGAACTTGCCGCGCGCCCGCTCAGTTCGCGCTGTTGCAAACAAAATTGTGCGGCTTGCCATAAACTGCAATTTTGCTGTGCAGCGATATCACGAAATAATTGTTTACTGCGATCGCCAATTCCTCGAGTGGGCGTATTAATGATACGATCAAACGCGGCATCATCGTCTTCATTATTGACTAAACGCAAATATGCCAAGACATCTTTAATTTCAGCGCGCTCAAAAAACCGTAAGCCTCCATACACCCGATAACTGATGCCGCGCTGTAATAAAGATTCTTCTAACACACGCGATTGCGCATTAGAACGATATAAGATCGCCACTTCGTTTAAAGAGCCGCCTTGATTTTTCCATTGCTGAATTTGTTCGCAAATGAAACGCGCTTCATCAATTTCATTAAATCCAATGTATAAATTAAGCGGCTCACCGGTCTCGCCATCCGTCCACAAATTTTTACCTAAACGATCTTGATTATGTGAAATAACGGCATTCGCAGCCTGCAAAATAGTCGCGGTGGAACGATAATTTTGCTCTAAGCGTAAAGTGGCAACGGGGGCAAAATCCCGAGAAAATTGCTGAATGTTTTCGATTTTGGCACCACGCCAACCATAAATGGATTGATCATCATCACCCACCGCCATCACCACACTGTGTGGGCTTAATAAAATTTTTAGCCAATCATATTGCACGGCATTGGTATCTTGAAACTCATCCACTAAGACAAACCGAAATCGATCGCGAAATTGTTGTAATATCGCGGGGTGTTCCCGCCACAATTGTTGAACGCGCAATAAGAGTTCGGCAAAATCAATTACCCCAGCACGCTGGCACGCCTCTTCATACGCTGCATATAATTGTTTCATGGTTTTAGTAAAATGATCGTGGGGATTTAATTGCGCGGCACGCAAACCTAAATCTTTTTGTTGATTGATATACCATTGCACTTGTTTAGGTGGCCAGCGATTTTCGTCAATAGTTAATTGCCGCATTATTCGCCGAATTAAGCGATATTGATCATCGCTGTCGATCACTTGAAAGGCTTCTGGTAAATGCGCATCTTGCCAATGACGGCGCAAAATCCGATGAGCAATACCGTGAAAAGTTCCCACCCACATTCCTGGCAGACGATTTTCTAATAATTCTTCGATACGATGCCGCATTTCTCCAGCGGCTTTATTGGTAAAGGTTACCGCTAAAATATGAAAAGGTGAGACACGTTCGACTTGAATTAACCAAGCAATGCGATGCGTTAATACGCGAGTTTTTCCACTACCCGCACCGGCCAAAATTAAAGAATTTTGCGCGGGCATCGAAACTGCTTGGCGTTGAATATCGTTTAATTCATTGAGTAATTGTGATACGTCCATTCAAAAAAATTTACCTATGTTAAGCCGATTTTTTGACTAAGTAGTCAACGATTTTCATCATTTTTTCGGAATCACCATTTGCTAAGGCGGGATTGGTTTTGTATTTGCCATTCACCACAATGGTTGGAATACTCAAAATTCCATATTGTGACATTAATTTTTGACCTTGTTGCATTTGCATATCAATGCCTGGTGAAAAATCGATCGCATTCATAAAATCGTCTTTCTTAACACCATGTTTAGCAAATAAATCAGCGAGCGCTTCTTTACTACTTAAATCCAACTGTTGTTCATGAATGGCATTAAACATCACTGGAACCATTTTATCGGCAACACCCAAAGCTTCTGCTGCATAATATGCTTTTGCTAAGGTATCCCAGCCTTGTTCAAAGGCCACCGGTATACGTTCAAAGGTAATATTTTTTGGTTTGCTGGCTAACCATTTTTCTAAATAGGGTTCTAATTTAAAACACCAAGGACAACCTGGACTAAAAAATTCGATAACTTGCACTTGACCTTGGGCTAAATTCAACGCGGGAGGATTTTTAATGAGTTGATACTCTTTGCCTGCTTGAAAGGAATTGGCAAAAGCCACTAATGGCATAAAAAATAGAATAGCAATTATTTTGACGATGCGTTGCATAAGTTTCCCCCTCGATACAGTAGTGAGGGGTATTATACCTATTGTGTTTTAAAATACGAACTTTACTAATGTAAGCCCTGGATAAAACTGGCCACCGCTTCCATCTCTTCTTTGGATAATCTTGCGCTAATATCACTCATCATATTTTTACCACGCTCGCCTTTGGCATAAGCCTGCAATTGCGCTAACACATATTCCGCGTGCTGACCGGCTAACGCGGGAAATCCTGCTTCGTCATTACCCTTACCATCCGGCCCATGACATGCCATGCAAGCAGGAATATGTTTATCTAAATTACCCCCACGATAAATCGTTTCGCCTAAGGTCGCTAAATTGGCTGCTGTTTCACCATGACCTGCGGGTAAACTCGCAAAATACGCGCCTAAATCTTGCATGTCTTGATCGGATAAATTGGCAGCCATGCCATTCATCAGTGGATTGACCCGTCCACCATTCGCACCTTTTTTGAAGGCTTGCAATTGTAAATAGGTGTAGCGTTGCGATTGTCCGGCAAGGTTAGGATAAAGAGGATTATTACTCACTCCATTCATTCCATGACAAGCACCGCATGCCGCGGCGAGTTTTTTGCCATTTTCAACGTTGCCGTTGGCGTGTGCAAACGTCATGAGACTGGTTAATAATAATAAGCCTACTACTTTTTTCATGAAGCGATCCTTGCGTGAGATTTTACTAACAACAGTATAATCATTTTATGTTACACTTCAATCATTTCACATCAATAGGCCTTTCATGACAGCATCGCATTATCAACGCGCTGAGTTTTTAACCAGTGCTGCAAAATTATCACAATTACCTACCGATAGCGGTTTTGAAGTCGCCTTTGCAGGACGCTCGAATGCAGGTAAGTCTTCGGCCTTAAATTGTTTATGTCAACAACGCACGTTGGCAAAAACCTCGAAAACACCTGGACGCACCCAACTGATTAACTTATTTCGCTTAGATGACACAAGAAGGTTAGTCGATTTACCGGGATATGGTTACGCCAAAGTCTCTGAAGAAACGAAATTACGCTGGCAAAATACGTTAGCTGCGTATTTAGAATTACGCCAATGTTTGCGCGGACTGATTTTATTAATGGATTCTCGGCATCCCTTAACAGAACTGGATTGTAATATGTTGCATTGGAGTGCAGAGCGTAATTTACCCGTACATGTTTTATTAACCAAAGCTGATAAACTCAATCAAAACGATAAAAGCCAAGTCTTGCGGGAAGTTAAAAAACAATTACCCTTATGGCATCCTGAAGCTTCGGTGCAATTATTTTCTGCATTGAAAAAAACAGGGCTAGATGAACTTTTTCAGCAATTAGATACCTGGTATGAATTAAGCTCGCATTCAGCGTAACCTGTTTAATATCTTTAAGCTCTATTTTATCCCGTACGGGAAAATTTAGTCTAGCAGAGCACCTATTTCCTTAAATTTTTACCGTACGATAAAAAATGCATTGACGACTCCTAAAAATTGGACTATTTTTACCGTACGATAACTTTTGGAATAATACTGATGAATAATAACTCAACGCTTAAACCCCACTTCGGCCAAGTCACTACCGTCAGTGAATTAGGAACACTTTTGCGAGCCTTTCGAAAAAGCCATGGCCTAACTTTAGAAAAAGTGTCTGGACTCACGAATGTGAGCATGCGGTTTTTATCGGAATTAGAACGTGGCAAAGAAACTGCCGAAATAGGTAAAACATTAGCAACGCTTTATAAATTAGGTCTAGATATTATCATCCAACCACGCACTTATCGCTACCATCACGAAAAGGATCTACAGGCTGATGAATAATGATCGACTAATTGTTTGGTATGAAGAAAAACTAGTAGGAGAATTAACACCCGATAATCAGGGTGAAATAGGATTTCAATACCATGATACTTGGTTAGACCATGGGTTTGCTATTTCCCAACAATTACCGCTTACTTCCGAAAAATATTTACCTACCAGCAAAAAAGCTCACAATTTTTTTGCCAATTTATTGCCAGAGGGCAGTGCAAGAACCCACATTATTCGCGATCTGAAAATAATAGACAATGCTTTGCTTTATAAATCGAATCAACAAATACAACTTGCTCCATTTTATGATTTAGTTTGCACCAGAGCAATTGCTCGCATCGACAGTAAATTAGCATTTGCAGTTGGAGATAAATTTAATCCTAACACCATAACGGTTGAAGATTGGACTCAATTAGCCCATGCTTGCGATATCAAATCACATTATTTAATTAAGTTAGTTAATGAACTTGCCATCACTTTAAAAGAAAATTTCAGTAGGGTAAAAGAAGAGTTTGAAAAAGTTCATGGTAGTTATCCTGCTTTACAACGAGTAGAAAAAATCATCATCACCCAATGCAATAGAACGCTAAAACGCTTCCATAATCATTAAGAAGTCGCTGCTATCTTGCAATATCTCCGCAATTACGTTAATGTCATACCGTTTCATTAACTCTAAAGAAGGATTTTAGCGATGAAGTTATGGAAATATTGGAGTCTTGTGATCAGTTTTTGTTGTTTTTATGCGTTTGCTTCCACCAATCAACCACTTAATCCCCAAAATGCCATGTTCGGTTTAACCCCTGGAATGAGTTTAACCGCCGTGAAAGCTCAAGGTGTGCAATTAACCCCTTATTTACGCTATGTCACCCCCTCTCAATATGGATTACATGCGCTTTATGGTATGACGTCTTATAAAGCCGAAGCATTACCTAAACCCTTTGATGATGCCGCATTAGTCGTGTTAAGTTTTAATCAAAACAACCAATTAAAACTGGTGCAAGTTGAATCTACCGTATTTAAACATCAAACGGATTTTAAGCAAGTCGAACAACGTGTCGCCGAAATTGCTCAGCAACTTTCACAAGCTTATGGTAACTTCAATAAAACTCAACAAGTCGATCAAGCTTTACCACTATATCAATTACAAGCCAATAATCTTAACATTTCGATTACGCCGGTCATTAGACAACAATACGGCAAAGATTATGATGTCAATTATGTGTTAAAATATGCCATGAATTAAAACAATAACTCAGCGAATTAGGTATGCGCGAATTAGATTTTTATATTGGTCATTCCAAATGGGACTTAGACACGCCGTGTTTAACGCTCGATCGCAAATTGTTGCAACAAAACTTATTAACCATGCAAGCTTATGTGAAATCCAAACGTAAAAATCTCCGTCCGCATGTCAAAACCCATAAATGTTCTAAAATTGCAAAATTACAATTGCAAACGGGCAGCATTGGAATTTCTTGCGCTAAGATTAGCGAAGCCATGGTGCTTATTCAAAAAAACGTGCGTAATATTTTAATTACGTCACCAATCACAACTCCAGAAAAAATTGATCATTTAATTAATTGTTTTAGTGAAGATCCCGAAATTACCGTCGTAGTGGATAATTTAAGCAATGCACAAATGCTAAATGAAGCAGCAAGAAGTGCTGATCACAGTTTAAATGTGTTAGTCGATATTGATCCCAATGTTGGACGTACTGGTGTGTCATTTTACGATGCGATTGAATTTGCAAAATCCATTCATGCTTATTCTCACTTAGCCGTACGGGGAGTTCAGTGCTACGCTGGAAATATACAACACATTAAATCGTATTCTGAACGAAAAAAAATATCGCAGCAATATATGCGTCAAGCTGGTGAAATTTTAACGGCATTACAACAATTAAACTTACCCGCAGAAATTTTAACGGGAACGGGCACGGGAACCTATGATATCGATTGTGATATCCCCGAAGTCACCGAGATCCAACCTGGTTCCTATATTGTCATGGATGCCGATTATTTTAATATTGAATCTGCTTCCGCTAAAAATTTTTGCACCTTTAAACCAGCATTAACCTTATTATCAACCGTCATCAGCAATAATCATCCGAGTCACGTCACGCTTGATGCGGGATTAAAAGCACTCTATCTCGATAACAGTCGACCCTTAGTCATTCATCCTGCCAATTGTCATCTTGAATACGAATGGGGTTATGGCGATGAACATGGTAAATTATTAAAACCAAACGATATGAGGATCGCGTTAAATACTAAAATCGAATTAATGGTTTCACACTGCGATCCTACCATGAATTTATTTGACCATCTTTATATTACACAAGATGATAGAATTATTGATATTTGGCCAATTGATATGCGTGGTAAATCGCAATAGACTTCTGAAATTTTACTTTGCATTTCTCGCCATCTAGGCGAAAATAGCGCCTTATTTTATCGCCGAGAGTAAAACGCACATGATTTCTCGTCAACAACTCGCCAATGCCATCCGTGTGTTAAGCATGGATGCAGTACAGAAAGCCAATTCGGGTCATCCAGGCATGCCAATGGGGATGGCCGATATTGCGGAAGTTTTATGGAATGATTTTTTAAAACATAATCCAGGTAATCCTCTTTGGTACAATCGTGATCGCTTTATTTTATCGAATGGTCACGGCTCGATGTTGCAATACGCTTTATTATATTTAAGCGGATACGATGTCTCGATTGACGATCTCAAACAATTTCGACAATTACATTCCAAAACGCCAGGACATCCTGAAGTTGCTGAAACACCGGGTGTGGAAACCACCACAGGACCTCTCGGACAAGGGCTTGCCAATGCCGTAGGCATGGCGTTAAGTGAAAAACATTTAAGTGCACTATTTAATCGCGATCACTTTAATATTATCGATCATTATACTTATGTATTTTTAGGTGATGGTTGTTTAATGGAAGGTATTTCGCATGAAGTGTGTTCTTTAGCCGGTACGTGGAAATTAAATAAATTAATTGCATTTTATGATGATAATGGTATTTCCATCGATGGCGAAGTGGGTAATTGGTTTAGCGATAATACCGCTGAACGTTTTCGCGCTTATCAATGGAATGTGATCGACAATATTAATGGTCACGACGCTCAAGAAATTCGTAATGCTATTTTACAAGCACAACAAGAACATACTCGTCCGACATTAATTATTTGTAAAACCCAAATTGCGCACGGTGCACCGCATGTTGCCGGGAGTGCTCATGCGCATGGGGCGCCTTTGGGTGAAGCTGAAATTGCTGCTACTCGACTTGCGCTAAATTGGCCACATCCACCCTTTATGATTCCCGATGAAATCTTAACTGCTTGGAATAAAATTCAACATGGCAAAGAACTCGAAAATCATTGGCAACAGTTATTTGTAGAATATCAAAAAAAATATCCTGAATTAGCTCAAGAATTTTTACGCCGCATGCAAAAAGAGTTTCCAACGGCTTGGCACACTCATTCCCAACAGTTTATTCACACCTGCCAAGAAACTATGGAAAAAATGGCAACGCGTAAAGCATCATTAAAATGTATTGAAGCCTATAGCGAAATTTTGCCGGAATTAATTGGTGGATCGGCGGATTTAACTGGCTCAAATTTAACTCGCGGTAAAAATGCTATTTCATTTAGCGCCGAACATCCACAAGGAAATTATATTTATTACGGTGTGCGCGAATTTGGCATGTCAGCCATTCTCAATGGCATGAGTTTATACGGTGGTATCATTCCCTTTGCTGGAACATTTTTAACGTTTAGCGATTATGCGCGCAATGCCATTCGCTTAAGTGCACTCATGAAGCAACGTGCCATTTTTGTTTACACGCATGATTCGATTGGTTTAGGCGAAGATGGCCCTACTCATCAACCGATTGAACATTTAGCGATGTTACGCGCGACGCCTAATTTAAATGTATGGCGTCCTGCGGATACCATCGAAACGGCAGTTGCTTGGAAACACGCCATTGAATCGCAATCCACACCGAGTTGTTTATGTTTATCGCGCCAAGATTTACCTGCCTTTAGCCGTGATGATGCAACACTAAAATTAATTCAACGCGGTGGCTATATTTTATGTGAAAATCATTCCACACCAACAATAATTTTGATCGCCAGTGGTTCTGAATTACAACTCGCTGTAGGTGTTTATCAACGCTTGCAAGAAAAACATATTGCCGCACGTGTCGTATCCATGCCGTGCTGTGAGGTCTTTGAGCAACAAGATCAAGCCTACCGCGATCACGTTTTGCCACCCTCAATTCGTAATCGCGTAGCAATTGAAGCAGCGAGTTCGCAATCATGGTACCGTTACGTCGGTTTCGATGGTAAAGTATTTGGCATCGATCAATTCGGATTATCGGCACCTGCGCCAACCATTTTTGATCAGGTTGGATTAACGATAGAAACTATACTCAAAACAATTGGATTTTAGGCGAGGTGTCGAGTTAAAGATGCGAAGGAATGTATACTGAATACATGACTGATCAGCTTTAGCTCGACAACAAAGCCTAAAATTCAAGCGTGAAGAATATATACTCAAACAATTACCTTTATAAATAATCTGGAGAAAAAATATGACACTGAGAATTGCAATTAATGGTTATGGAAGAATTGGACGTAATATTTTACGCGCCCATTATGAATCGAATAAAAAACATAATATTGAAATTGTTGCCATTAATGATTTAGGCGATGTTAACACCAATGCGCATTTAACCCAATACGACACCGCGCACGGCAAATTTCCTGGAACAGTAACAGTTGAAGGTAATTCACTCATTGTCAATGGCGATACCATTCAGGTTTTTTCAGAACGCGATCCCAAACAATTACCGTGGGAAAAATTAAATATCGATATCGTGTTTGAATGTACGGGTTTATTTACCAAAGCCAGTCAAGCACAAGCACATTTGCAAGCGGGGGCAAAAAAAGTCTTAATCTCTGCACCTGGAACCGATGTCGATGCAACCGTGGTTTTTGGTGTTAATCATTCGATTTTAAAATCTAGCGATAAAATTATTTCAAATGCTTCCTGCACCACAAACTGTTTAGCCCCTGTTGCTAAAATATTAAATGATCAAATTGGTATTGTGAATGGCTTAATGACCACCGTTCACGCTTACACCAACGATCAAGTGCTAACGGATGTTTATCACACCGATTTACGACGCGCACGCTCCGCCACTCATTCCATGATCCCGACTAAAACAGGCGCTGCTGCTGCCGTCGGTTTAGTATTGCCTGAATTAAATGGCAAACTCGATGGTTTTGCCTTACGCGTTCCGACAATTAATGTTTCTGTCGTCGATTTAACCTTTCAGGCGGCACGCGAAACATCCATCCAAGAAATTAATGCCGTCATTCAAAAAGCCAGTCAAAATGAATTTGCTGGAATTTTAGCGTATAACGACTTACCTTTAGTTTCGATCGATTTTAATCACAATCCTGCCTCTTCAATTTTCGATAGTACCCAAACTAAAGTGATTGGCACCACCTGCAAAATTTTAGCCTGGTATGATAATGAATGGGGCTTTAGCAATCGCATGTTAGACACTGCAATAGCCATGATGCAAGCAAAATAAATTACGTTTCGATCCCACTATTGATGAGTGGGATCGTTTTCTTCATTTCAGATTTTAAATTAAGTGGACTATTTTCATGAATATTGTTGAAACGATTGCCAAGGAATTGAATATTAAATCTTCTCAGGTTACCGCCACCATGGAATTATTAAACGATGGGGCAACGGTGCCGTTTATTGCCCGTTATCGTAAAGAAGCAACGGGTGGCTTATCGGATACTGTTCTAAGAGATTTAACTGAACGTTTAACTTATTTAACCGAATTAGAAGATCGTCGACACACAATTTTAAAATCCATCGAAGAACAAGGCAAGCTCAGTCCTGAATTAAAACAAGAAATTGAAAATGCCGATAGCAAAATTCGTTTAGAAGATCTTTATTTACCCTATAAACCTAAACGTCGCACAAAAGCTCAAATAGCCAAAGAAGCAGGTCTTGAACCACTGGCACAACAATTATTAACAGAGTTAGCTTGTGATGCTGAAACCTGTGCGAAATCCTATATAAATCCCGAAAAAGAAATTGCCGATGCGGCTGCGGCACTTGAAGGTGCCCGTCATATTTTAGCTGAACTATTTTGTGAACAAGCTGATCTGTTGCAACAATTACGCGATAAGCTGTGGCAAGAAGGCATTATCATTAGCAAAGTTGCAAAAGATAAAGAAGAATCTGGCATTAAATTTGCCGATTATTTTGATTTTAGCGAAAGCATTAAAACCATTCCTTCGCATCGTTTACTCGCTATTTTTCGTGGACGTAAAGAAAATTTTCTTCATGTTAATTTAGAATTTCGCGATGAAACGGTAAACGAACATTGTTATGGCTTAATTGCTAAAACATTTTCACCAGAGTTGAAACCATCACCTACTCATTGGCTTTGGCAAACCATCGTCTGGGCGTGGAAAATTAAATTAAAATCCAAACTTGATTTGGAAATTATGCTTGAACTTAAAAATCGCGCAGATGAAGAAGCGATTAAAGTTTTTCGTGATAATTTAAAAAATTTATTAATGGCAGCTCCCGCTGGTAATTATGTAGTTTTAGGATTAGATCCCGGTTACCGCACAGGTGTGAAAACGGTCATTATCGATAGTACAGGAAAATTATTAACTCATACGGTGATTTACCCACATCCCCCGCAAAAACAATGGGATGAAGCGTTAACAATGCTGGGTAAATTATGCCAACATTTTAAGGTAAAATTAATTAGTATTGGCAACGGTACGGCTTCACGCGAAACCGATCAACTCGCGAATGAATTAATTAAACAACTACCCGAGTTGGGCATGACTAAAATTGTGGTTTCAGAAGCGGGTGCCTCGGTATATTCTGCCTCTGAACTAGCAGCAAAAGAATTCCCAGAATTAGATGTGTCCTATCGCGGAGCAGTATCGATTGCCAGACGCTTACAAGATCCACTAGCAGAATTAGTAAAAATTGATCCGAAAGCTATTGGTGTGGGTCAATATCAACATGATGTCAATCAAACAAAACTCGAACATTCCTTGCAAGCCACCGTGGAAGATTGCGTGAATGCCGTCGGTGCTGATATTAATACCGCATCGGTGCCATTATTAACCAGTATTTCAGGCTTAAATGAAACAATTGCTAAAAATATTGTTTTATATCGCGAACAACATGGACGTTTTGACGATCGCGAACAAATTAAATCCGTACCTCGTTTAGGTGCAAAAACCTTTGAACAAGCAGCGGGTTTTTTAAGAATTATTAATGGAAAAAATCCCTTAGATGGCTCTGCGGTTCATCCAGAAAGTTATGCTATCGTCGAAAAAATTGCTGCGGTAGTAAAAAAACCCGTCAGTGAATTAATTAGTAATGAATCTTTATTAAACTCACTCGATCCCCAACAATTTGTCAGCGATCAAGTAGGCTTGCCTACCTTACGCGATATTTTTGACGAGTTAAAAAAACCCGGTCGTGATCCGCGTCCTGAATTTAAAATGGCAAAATTTATTGAAGGTGTCAATGAAATAAAAGATTTAAAAATTGGTATGGAACTAGAAGGTGTCATCACTAATGTGGCGAATTTTGGCGCGTTTGTCGATATTGGTGTTCATCAAGATGGTTTAGTCCACGTCTCCGAAATTGCCGATCATTTTGTGAAAGATTTGCATCAAGAAGTGAAAGTCGGACAAATTGTCAAAGTGCGAGTATTAGAAGTTGATGAAGCGCGTAAACGTATTAGTTTAACGATGAAGCAAGGCCATAAACCACCTAAATCCGCAAAACCGCTTAAATCACCTGTCATCAATTCTCCAAAACCCGAACTCATGAACGCATTTGCCGCGCAATTAAAAGATGCTTGGCAGCGGAAATAATAAGAGTGAAAGATTATATGCAAGAATCAAATCATAACGGCGATCAATAAGAGATTTTTAAGAAATAATTTTTCTAAAGACGCGTCAGATCGATTTTATTTTTTAATACCATTAAATATTCGGGAACAGAATTTGGATCGATCTGGCTGCCACTAGCAAGATAAATTTGCTTAAATCCCTTATTATGCAGAAGAATGGCAATATCAATTCCATTGACAGGATCGAAGCCGAGATTAAGATCAAGACAAATTTTGGTAGCAAGAGGGTCGAAAGTATTTAAATCCGTAAATAATGAGTAAGGGTTATGATAGATTTTTACCTGCTTTCCATTGCGTTCACATATAAATGCGAAAATATCAGATAACTCTTGATTATCTTCCAGCAAAACTATATCGATAGCTTCATTTTTTGGAGCCTCAGGAATTTTAAAATTTTGAGGCTGTTCATTAATTTCAATTTCAATCTCACTGGCTAACATTTTAGGTAATACTTTAGCATTCAGTGATACTGCCCTTGCTAATATTTTTCGGTCATCATAATAACTGGTGACTAATATTGTATTATTTACACCGCTATGTTCAACTACATCTAAACCATTCATATTTTGGTTAAGTAATTCAAAATCCGTTAATATAATTACATCCTTCAGCGTGTTGAAATTATTTTTTATTGTAAGAATACACTCCGCTGCTTGGTGAAAATGCAGAATATTAATGCCATACTCAACATTAATTCGATCGGCAAAATATCGATCCCATGCGCCATGAATGGAAACATCGTCATCAAGAATGATAATAGTACTCTGCTTTTTAATAGAAATTTTATCAGCTAACCATGGAGGAGAAGCACTTCGTTTAAATTGTAAGTGAATAGTGGTACCGATACGTTCTGTTGATTGAATATCAAATTTTGCCGCGGCGTTTTTCATAAAGTCTCGCGCATGTTGCAAGCCTAAACCGGAACCTTGATTTTTAGTTGAAGTAATATTGCCATTAAGAATATTAGCTATTTTTACGGAAGACATACCACAACCATCATCCGTGATCCGCACATCAACATAATCTTGTGATGAGTGAAGCACAATGGAAATAGAACCCTCTTCACCTATGGCCTCAATCGAATTATTGAGTAAATTGGAAAGCATTCGTTTAAAGTTAATGGGGTCTGAATATATAAAAGCGAGATTGGCATCACCTTGTGCTTGAATATGCAAGTTTAGTTTGCGTTCTGAATATTGTAATTTTTTTTCAGAAACAACAGCACTAATTGCATCTGAAATTAAAAATAAACTATTCTGCTCTGCCGTATCTTTAGCACCAGTTTTATATTGAGACAATAAATTATTGGCAATATCCTGTATTCGAGCTGCCGCATCTTTTAACGATTTACGAGTATTTTCTGGCAATAAGCAGTTTTCTTTGCTTAGCATTTGAATTGCAGCGACAGGTGAACGAATATCGTGAGCAACCTGAGCTGCTAGTGTGCTAATGGCGGCTTTTTTTTCACTGGCAATTCGTTTATTCGTTTCATTACCCAGATCGCTTAATAGCTGTTGAAAAGCCGCGCGAATATTCTCGATTTCAAGAGGTATTTTATCATCTTTAACCGCAGAAACATTCTCTATGAAGTTGAAAT
Source organism: Legionellales bacterium (assembly GCA_026125385.1). Classification (NCBI taxonomy): domain Bacteria; kingdom Pseudomonadati; phylum Pseudomonadota; class Gammaproteobacteria; order Legionellales; species Legionellales bacterium. The sequence continues at coordinate 47,165 of JAHCLG010000013.1, read as the reverse complement.
TTTTATTTTTGATTTGAACCTCAAGTGAATACAGATAATTTAATAACTTTCTCTTTAAATTAATCCCAAACCAAAAATAGGTAATTAAAAATATCAATATCGTAGATATTAAAAAATAGAGAAGTGTATTAATTGAAATTTTTAAAGGATTTTCCAAATTAAAGCTGATTAAATATGGGCTTCCTTTAAAGGATATGATTCCAGGCTTGCTAATTATTGAGCATAATACTTGATATGTTCGACCATGAAATGCTATTGTGAAAAAATCATTGATTTCACAGCCATGTTTTATTTTATCCGATTTTATAATTTCATCGACTAAATCTTGAAATTTATAATCGGGCAAATACACAATATTATTATCATCAATTACTGAAAAAGTGTGCTCATCACTACTAACTAATGCCAATAGCCTTCGAATTTCTAAGGTATTGGAAATAACCAAACTCGGTTCAATCAATGAAACTAAAATTTTATGTGAAGCTAACGTGTTCTGCCGAATTTGCGTGGCAGCTTCTTGATTACTAAAATACAGCGATAAAAAAAAACGCTGAAATAAAAATAACTAAAAAAGTACCTAGAAAGATATTTCTTATTGAAGTTTTCAATGTAAACTTATTAGAATAAATATGCGCCATGTTTAAATTGTGGTTAATCGTGTAAACAGTTAAACTTATCTCCCATAGTAAACCGACTTGAGACTCCAATGCAAAAGAATCCTCATAAAATTTATACCTTGGCGCTTAGCTATGTGACCGCTAAAGTAATTTTACTAGCTGGTGAGTACAAGCTAGATAAGTTGATTCCTAGTACCGGTATTAGCACACTAGAACTAGCGACAACATTACAATTTAATCACGACGCCCTTAAACGTTTTTTAAGAGTGTTAGAAGCACATGAAATCGTACTTATCTCTCAGGATAGGGTTTATTGCACAGAGTTAACCCCACAATTAGCTCGTGCGAGGTCACCTCATTTAATCAGAGCTTATGAAGCATTTGAAGAATTTGAATTCACCCTTAAAACTCATGAACCTGCCTGGAACAAAAAATTTGGCAAAATAATTTTGATAGTTACCATCGAATTGTAGATGTTGCTGGTGCTCAAGGGCATTTTTTGGGCAATGTATTGAAAAACAATCCTCATCAAACTGGTATCTTATTCGACTTACCAACCGTGGTACAAAACGCTGAAAAAGTTCTAAATGCCTATAATTGTCTGACGCGCGTAACCATAATCGGTGGTGATTTTTTTCAAGGTATTCCCCAAAGTGGTGATCTGTATGTCTTATGCCGCACATTATTGAATTGGAATGATGACATGGCCATTAAAATTCTGAATGAATGCGCAAAAAGTTTGTCTAATGAAGCTAAATTGCTCATTGTCGATTTTATGTTGCCGCAAAAGTCACATCTAGGGTATTTAAGAGCCGTATTAAATGATTTAAATTTGATGGTTAACTGGAATAGCTTAAGTCGTTCTAAAGAAGAATGGTTGAGTTTACTTAATAAGACTAATCTTAGTGTCAATAAAATTATTATCAGTAAGGATAGTGAAACACCAGAGCTATTCATACCGATGATTTTGTTTGAATGTAGAAAAAAATTAAACTAACAATCTTTTCAAGAGAAGCATGCAGGAGTACATTAAATAGTATTATTTAGCGTTATTTTATGTTATTATGTGCTCCAAATATATGTTTAATATTTCAACCATTTTGATGAGTTAAATTTACAAGCTAATGTATCAGTTATAGCCTTTATGTAGGCTTAATTCGCTACACAACTTAAAATATAAACGTTATGAATAAGTGTCAAATTTAATTAAGGTCGTGTATTTACTCAAAGCAATTGGATTCTAGGCGAGGCGCAGAGTTAAAGACACGAAGAAGTAGATATTAATGGAAAGAAGGTTTAATCTATGGAATTATTTACAGCTATTATAAAAAAATGCTTTCAAAAACCAGAGAATTTGCAACATCATTTTATTCTTCTATTACCCATCGTTTTTTCACAAATATTTCAGAGATTTTTCCCTATAATTGATAATCGATATATTGCCGTTTTAGGTCAATCAGCACTATATATACATAATTTACAGTATGTATTTATTACTTTTGGACAATTCATTGGATTAGCAACTTATATAAGTTGTCTAGTATTCTTTAACCGTGAAGAATGTAAAGGTAAGGAAGGCTCAGTACTCATTAATCATTTACTTTTATCAGGAACAATTGCGCTATGCATAGCCATTACCGCAGGGGTATTTTCATATCAATTTGTAACGTTTTGTAAAGTTCAAACATCTTATATTCCCTTAGCAATAGCATATCTACGAATTGGCCTCATAAATATGATTCTTCAAACACTTTATTGCACCGTCGATGGTATATTAGTTGCTTCTAAAAAACAAAATTTTAGTATGAAAATAGCTTTTGTTCTAGTTATTTTAAATATTATTATAGATAGTCAGATTGTTAGTTACTATTTTCACGGAAGTACCACAGTAAATTCTATTTATTATCCAATGATAATATTAATATCCTCTACTACTATATTATATATCCTAGCTATTTCTTCTGGACTTTATTTTCTATCAAAAAATAGAATGGGCTGGGATAAATATCCTTTGCCTATGATTATGAAAGTATGGTGGGGCGAACTAGGTGTTTATTTAATAAGAGGGATTACACCTTTTATTCTTGCTTTGCAATTTGTCTATTTTATAAGTTCTTCAAATTTTTTAGTTACCTATCAACTAACATTACAATTAGCATTTATTATTTGCATGCCATTTGTTGCAGCAATGCAAATAGCAATTAGAGAAGCGTCACAAACTTTTTCTCAAGAATGTAACGAAAATGTCACATGGTGGCCAATATATTTTTATACAGGCATCATTCCAACTTCGTTGTTCTTAACGATCTCTTTACTCTACGTGTCACCTTTATTTAAATTAGTGTATGGTTATATCCCCAATCCTGATCAAATGCAATATGTAATTATTTTTTTGGGAAGTTCGTTTATTGCACAAATAGGCAACGGATTCACTGTGCCTTTACGTGCCACAAAAAATAGCCATATGGTTACAAAAAATTATTTTCTAACTGAAATATTAATTTTAATTGGTATCACAGAAGTGTTTATCTTATTTATTCATGCAACGCCTAAAACATTTGGATTAATAATGACCTTATTCTCAACAGTATTTGCTATTTTGTGTTACAAGGATATTTTGAAACTTGAAAAACGATATGGGAAATCCTTAGTTTGAATATTGAACCGAGATTAAAATTTCCCGATTTAAGCATACATGAAAAGCCATTAAAAACAAAATTTACGCGTATCATATATTAACCCACATTGAGCTACCCCACTTCATAAAAAATTGATTTTATTAAATATAAAAAAAACATTAACTTAGAGTCTTTCTAAGAAAGTTATATTGCTCGTAGAAATGAAGATCGTGCAAATTGATCACTCATAGAAGCAGTTAGTAGAGTGAAAGTTAATGGATCCAGTGAGAAAGGGTTTAAACAACATTAATGTAAGCAAAATTTTACTAATTTGTTCAGAATAAATTCGATTTTTTAATCAGAGGGTAGCTCAATATGGGTATTAATAACTATTTTAAAGCAATATTTCCAAGGTAATACTCGGCATATGGACCTATAGAAATACCAGGAGCATTAAATATATTTTTCACATAAATATCTCTCATTGGGACCGTGATCAATGGTCTTATATAGCATTTATTTGCAATATTATTAATAATTTTTTGATATTGCATTGCGCGCTTATTTAAATCGGTAACGTATTGGCTCTTTTTTATTTTAGAAATAAGATCTTCGTCATGAATTCCAGTGAAATTTTCATCTTTATCTGCGAATACATCTAAATATTCATAACCATCATAATAACTAGATTTTAAGCTAAAAATAATTATATCGCATTTTTTCTTTAAGAAAATTGGAGCAAATTTACTAGGATTTGAAATTGATAAAAGCTTAATGCGAGGTGAAATTTTTTCTATAGTATCTAGATAACCTTTTATAAGATCTTTAGGTATACTAATCCCTATATATGCGACGCATATATCCTTTGTGATTTTTAAGGACGAATAATCTTCAGTGTTAGCATGAATTATTGCTGCAAAATTGAAGTTCTTATTATACCCCAGAGTACCTTGAGGTAGGAAATCATTAGCTATAATTCCAGAGTCACCATATAATTTTTTTAAATCATTATCATCAATTTTTGAAAGAAAAGAGCATCGTGTGCTTTTGTTACTCCAAATAGGTTTAGAAACATTTAACCCGACATAAAGCTGTGACGGATCAAATATTTTTATATCCTGGAAATTAGACAACTTCTTTAAGTTTTGGCTAACTTTCAATGTGATTAAATCATATTTATCAATATCAGCAGACGATATTTGATTTTCATTATTAAAAACAAACTTAATTGGCAATCCCTTATGTATTGGTTCAAGCTGGATTTCCTTTTTTGTAAACTTCAGTATTTTATACCCACCACAACCAATTGGGTTATGCCAAAGAGATTTATTTTTTTCTGCTCTGGCTAAAAAAGATTTTTTATATATTGAATAAATTGGTGATGCAAGCATATTTAAAAGTTGCGGGGCAGGTTTTTTCAAACGGATTAATAACTTTGTTTGATCTATGATTTTAATATCATTAATCCATGAAAAAAAATTTCGATAAAATGCTCGATATTTTTTTATATAATTAAAACTTGCTAAGACGTCATATGTTGTTACGGGAGAACCATCAGTAAATTTTGCATTTTTATTTAATACTATTTGTAATTCTGTAGGAGATATAAATTTAAGAGACTCTGCCGCTTCTAATTTGTAATTACCATTCTGGTTGCGTATCAGTTGACAATTAATTTGTCTCGCAACAAATAAACTCAATACATCCAAAGCATAGGATGGATCAAGTGAAACTTTATTATTTCCAAGAGGGATGGTTAACCCAGCGGCGCTACCACATAAATAACTTAGGGTTGCCAAAACACATAAAATAAATTTAAAACACTTAAGCATCGAGTGGTATCTACCATTTATAATTGCGAAGGAAATTCACGAATTGTTTTTTATAGTAAAAAACATACTATGCAGTAAATTACCATACTTTAACCAATCATAAAAGCTTTTATTTGTTAGGGAAACGCCAGAGAGCCATTCAATATACATCAATTGTTCAGTTGCAAGTCTTATGCTAATATGTCATCTATTGAATAAATGAAGAGGTGTGAGAAATGAGTTTCGAAATAAAAGAAATTGATATAAGTATAGCGGGTACAGCTCAAGTAGCGTAATCAATTTGCTCTAAGTGAAAAATTATGAAAAACACTAGTCGGCCAATACTAAAGGCTATGGTTGAATATTACACATCTGAAGATAAAATATATTTTTTTAAAAGTCCGGGAACAGCCATAGAGCTGGGTGATAGTAAAGGTTTTATCAAAACGGTATGCCAGCTACTGGATGGCAAAAAAACTGTCAAAGAAATAGAAGAAATCCTTAATCACACTCATCCAAAAGAAGTATCATATTTAAATGACCTGCTGACATCACTTGATAAAGCTTATTTACTAGAAGACAATGTCATTCTAAATAGTAAAGAATTTTCACCCTATGAGATTGAACGCTGGGAACGAAATATTGAATTTTTTGGCGCCTACACATCTTCTAGTCATAATAAATTTAATTATCAAAAAAAACTACAAAATACTAAAGTTACACTATTAGGGCTCGGTGGAGCTGGTTCCCATATACTTTATGAACTTGCAGCATTAGGTATACATCAAATACAAGCCGTAGATTTTGATAAAATCGAGTTATCAAATCTCAATAGACAAATAATATACGATGAATCTGATGTGGGTCTACGCAAAGTTGATATTGCAAAAAGAAAAATAAAAGCATTTTTGCCTAATGCAAAACTAAATTTTATTAATATTAAAATATCATCGAATGATGACGTTTCCAATATTATATCTGGCCAAGAGTTTGTTATTAGTGTTATTGATCAACCCAGAAACCAAATCCTAAACTGGGTAAACCAGGCCTGCATCAATGAAAAAGTCCCTTTTATTTGTGGTGCTTTAGATTGGAAATATTGCTTCTTTTATTCAGTCATACCAGGGAAAAGCGGGTGTATTGAATGCTGGAAGAATTCTGCCAGAGAGTCAGGAACATTATTCTTAGATTTCATAGAAAATGATAATTTTGTGAGCTCCAGAATTCCGAATATAACAATTGCACCTTTAGTATCTATTCTAACAGGATTGATGTTATCTGAGTTTATAAAAATCACTACTGATATTCTTGCTCCGAACGCCTTAGGTAATCTGATTGTTTATGATTTTCAATCTAATAAATTACTTGTAAAGGAAACCTGGGAAAAAATGTCGTCATGTAAAATATGCGGGAATATATAGCATACAAAAATCTAATATATTAAATCAGAGAGAGAAAAAAAACCAAATATGGTGAAAATATTACAATAATTTACTAGAATAATGATTCTCCATTACTTTTAATCCTTTTGAATAACTGCAGTTTGCACTTTTGAAACTATCAAAAAAACGAGCAATTACCATAACACACAGAGAACGTATTAATAAACGTGGTAATTGCTCTTATCAGAAAATAGCAAGCCAGGAATTTTCTGCTCGTCTGAAAAATATTTACGTTAATGAATAAGATCGCGAATGGCTTGACGTTCCTGTAATATTTCATAATCGACCCACATCGACATCACGATGCGTAAATCCGTTGCGTTGAGACTAGTGAGAAAATCATCGTGCTGCACGAGTTCTGGCAATGTCAACAAATGAGTTTGCGCATTTTCATGATCGTACAACATTACGCGAGCAATGGATTGATCATAATAATGCTTCACAATTTTAAAACGCGCTAACGGAATGGCTTGGTGATTGACTGGTTGTTCATCGACAGATTGCATTGACTACCCCTATCTCTAACTAAAAATTCGAAAAGACAGTGACATAATACTGAATATTTATTCGAAGTCAAGCGTAATTTTCAAGTTATAACGCGACAAATAGCAATTTTATTCGAATATAGAACGGTTTCGAAATTTCAACACCAAAATTTTAATATAATTTGAATAATTATTCAGTTACTGTTATGCTACCGCTTTTCCGGTGAGAGAGCTAAACACTAATGACCTCCGAAAAGCTCGACAATCTAGACAGTGTATCGAAACGCCTCAAGTATCTCGTTGATACCATGGGGGTTAAACAATCGCATATGGCGGAAAAACTGGGGTTGTCACCTTCTGGATTGCACTATATTCTCAATAATGATGTTAAATTTTCTAAAAATGCGAAAAAAATTGCAGAATATTTGAATGTGAATGAAACTTGGCTAGCCACTGGACAAGGTGAAATTCATCAAGAAAATACGTCAATCAAAACCTACCGCGTACCCTTATATTACCCCGATCAACTGCGCATGTATTATCAAAGTAACGAAAAAAAATCACTAACCACGAATAACTTTATCATCACCTCCCAAGTGTATGAAAATAATTCCATAAGCATTTATGTGACTAGCCATGAATGGGCGCCAAAATTTGAAGTAGGCGATATGATTATATTCGAACAACTGCTTCATTTTAACGATGGCGAAATTATCTTGGCATATACGCGCCCAGCTAATGAGATATTAATTCGCTTTGCACACAAGATGAATGATCATCTTATTTTAAGTTCACCGTTAAATCACCCTAACAAATTAAAATTACACGATGAAGTGATGATTATTGGCGTCTATCGAGAATGTTGGAAACGTTCGAGGAATGGATAATATGATATTTTGTAAAAGGAAACCACATGACCCGTACCATTAAAAAAGTCGCACATGATCTGTTGCCACTGGCAGAAGTGATTTCAGAATTAAGTGCTATTATTTCTCAATTATTAGCAGCCATTGAACCGCAAGCTAATTTTAACGACAAGGCATCAAAACAATATTTTTCCGAGTGTTCGCAAGCCTCGCAAAAATTAGCTATTTCGGCAAAATTAATTCAAGATTATATTCGAGAATTAAATTTTGAAGCTGATCAAGAAGGCATTTTAAAGGAATAGAAAAGTATTTTAATCCGCAAAAAAAACGGGGGAGATACGCAGCATTGTTCTCCCCCATTTTACCAGCACACTTTACATTTGACACGTTAATGTCCCCATAATCCTATGGGGTGGAATTATGGGTTACTCAATTGAGTATGGGAATAGTATAAAATTTGCGAGTAACTTCAAAATGTCAGCGTCACTATTTTTGGTAACAAGATCGTTACATTGTTAATGTTCAGTTTTCCAGTAGGTTAAAGCATAGTGACTCATGCTATGTGCGAGTTCTTTTTCTCCTAAAAATGCTTTTACACGCGCTTGTTTTTCTAAACGTTCAGCTTCTTCCTCAAAATGCGTGCGCACGACAATTTCAATTTTAGGATTCAGCATACGCGCTATTTCAATCATTCTTTGCACATGCAAGGTATTAGGTAATGCGATTACCATTAACTTTGCGCGTGCAATATGAGCTTGAATTAACACACTCGGTTCTGCTGCGTCGCCTGATACCACCGCAATATCTTGATTTCTTAATTCTTCAACTAATTCACGATTTTGATCAACTACGACATAAGGAATATCCTCTTGAATAAAAGCTTGTGCAATCCGGCTTCCCACACGATCACCATAACCCACTAATACAATTTGTTCTGATAAAAATTTTGGCGCTGTAGTCATGGGTAATTCGGTTAAAGGATCTGCTGCGCGTTCAAATTTTCGCGCTAATGCCGAGTGCTTGCGTAGCCAATTTAAAAATGGATTCACTGCGGCAAAAATAAAAGGATTAACTGCGATTGAAATTAATGCGCCGGCTAAAATTAAATTTTGTCCATTGACGGGTAATAAACCGAGGGCAACACCAAGGCCTGCCAGAATAAAAGAAAATTCACCTATTTGGGCGAGACTTACGGAAACCGTTAAAGCCGTGTTGAGTGGATAGCGAAAAAAGAGTACGAGCATAGCAGCTGCAAGCGATTTACCAATGATAATAATTCCCACGACTGCCAATACGTGGAATGGTTCTAAAATTAATATTTTAGGATCAAATAGCATGCCAACGGCAACAAAAAATAATACAGCAAATGCATCGCGAAAGGGTAATGATTCTTCTGCAGCTCGATGACTGAGATCGGAACCGCGCATCATCATTCCTGCAAAAAAAGCCCCTAATGCAAAAGAAACACCAAATAAAATGGAAGCTAAGTAAGCTATACTAATCGCGGCCGCTATCACACTAAGTGTAAATAATTCGCGTGAACCACTACTTGCCACCCACCACAATAATTTTGGGAAAAATCGCCGTCCCAACACTAGCATTAAAGTAATAAAGAGCGCAATTTTCAGCAGAGTTACCCCCAGAATCAACCAGAGAGAATCGCTGCTTTGAAAATGGGGAGAAGCACCACCCAATAATTTTGCCAACGGTGGTAATAGAACCAATACTAAGACCATAACAAGATCTTCAATGACCAACCAACCCACGGCAATTCTACCGTTAATGGATTCCAGTAATCCTTGGCTTTCGAGCGCTCTCAATAAAACCACTGTACTGGCAACCGACAGTGCTAAACCAAAAATTAAAGCACCACCCAAACCAAATCCCCAAGGCAAAGCAACAGCAACCCCTAATAGCGTGGCCACAATAATTTGAATTAATGCACCAGGCACAGCGATTTTACGCACTGTCAGTAAATCGCTAAGAGAAAAATGCAGTCCCACACCAAACATTAATAACATGACACCAATTTCAGATAATTCGTGTGCAATGGAGGTGTTAGCCACAAATCCTGGCGTGAATGGTCCTAGCACGATACCTGCTAATAAATATCCGACTAAAGTGGGAATTTTTAAGCGTGCCGCTATAAATCCAAAGAGCAATGCTAACCCAAATGCAGCCGCGAGCGTAGTAATTAAAGGGAGGGCGTGAGGGGGCAAAAATTTTCTCCAGTAATTTTTTAGAATACTGCAAATACACCATAGCCAAATATTATCACAGAGTTTGAATTTCCAGCAAATTACCGCTTTTCTTAATCTCGTAAGTGCCGTATATTCTTGTCATCCGTTAATAAACCTTATGATGAAACCATGGATAAACGCCTACATATTCTCATCGTTGATGATGATCTGGAAATTTGCCAACTCTTACGAGAATTTTTGGAAAAACATAGTTATCGCGTAACCGTGTGTCATCATGGCGAAGATATGTTGGCGGTTTTGGGGAAAGATAAATTGGATTTAATTTTATTAGATATTATGCTTCCTGGGGATGATGGTTTTAGTTTATGCCGAAAAATTCGCGAAAAACTCACAACACCTATTATCATGCTTACTGCCATGAACAGTGAAGCGGATGTCGTTGCCGGTTTAGAAACCGGTGCAGATGATTTTGTCGCCAAACCATTTAGCCCACGTCAATTATTAGCACGAATTAAAGCGGTTTTGCGCCGTGCCCGCAACGCTATTTTAAGTGATAACCCCAGCGATGGAAAACTCATCCCTTTACCCCGTATTCAATTTCGTAATTGGATTTTGGATCAGAATAAACGTCGTTTACAAGCCGCCGATGGCGTCGTCGTGCCACTTTCCGCGGGAGAATTTGATTTATTAATCGCCTTTGTAAATAACCCCCATCGAGTTTTAACTCGTGATCAATTATTAGATTTAACTCGGGAACGCGAAGCAGGTCCCTTTGATCGCACCATTGACGTGCAAGTAGGCCGATTACGGCGTAAAATCGAGACTGATCCTAAAAATCCAGAAATGATAAAAACCGTGCGCGGTGGTGGCTATCAATTTTGTGTGAATGTCGACATTCTTAGCGATTAAAAGGCGGTACTCATGTTAAAATCATTTCGTTTATTTCCAGGCAGTATGGGACGCCAAACTTTTTTATTATTATTTATTGGCTTTTTAATTATTCAATTTTCGAGTTTTTTAATTTACGATTTGTATCACAGTTATGTTCTGCATAATCCAGGTCGTAACGAATTAGCCAATCGCATTTCGCAAATCGTCCGTATTGCCTTAGTGGTACCGCGCGATGAATTAGAACATATTATTAGTGCCGTTAATAATTCCGATCTCACTATTGCACTAGATAAATCTCCCAAAGATAAATCTGTCATTATTCATCATGCTAATCCACTACGCATTCGTAATTATATTAATAATATTCAAGATAATAAATTTCAATTATCACTTAATTTAGATGATGGTAATTGGTTAAACATTAATGGTCAATTTGTTGAATCAAGCCATATCTTAGTTTTTTTTACGGTAATTACCTTATTACTCATGGCTGGTGCAGCATTTTTATTATGCGCATGGGCAGTGCGTCGTTTAGCATTGCCACTAGTCAATTTTTTCAGTGCAGCAAAACGCTTAAGTATTGATGTTAATGCACCTCCATTAGCTGAACAAGGACCGCTAGAAATTAAACAAGCCACCCGTGCTTTTAACGAAATGCAAACTCGCATTAAACGCTTAATTACCAATCGTACGCAAATGTTAGCAGCAATTTCTCATGATTTACGCACACCAATAACCCGACTTAAATTACGCGCTGAATTAATTGACGATCACGAACAATATCAACGTATATTACGCGATCTAGAAGACATGGAGGCGATGATTTCAGCCACCATGAATTTTGCACGTGATGATTATCAAGATGAAATGATGGAAAAATTCGATTTTGATGCATTTATGGAAGCGCTGTGTTTAGATTTAGCGGATGCTGGATTGAATGTTCATTATGAGAATTATGAAAAGCGTTTAATTTATTACAGTAAACCTAACTCGCTAAAACGCGTATTTAGTAATTTAATTGAAAATGCGGTGAAGTACGGTAATCTCGCGGTAGTAAAATTATTAGAAAAAAATGATCATATTATTGTTGAAATCAGCGACCAAGGTCCTGGCATTCCCGAAAAAGAAATGGAAAAAGTATTCGAACCTTTTTATCGCGTGGAAGGATCGCGCTCTCGTCAAACGGGCGGAACTGGCTTAGGTTTAGCCGTGGCCAGAGATATTATTCACGCGTTGGGTGGCGATATCTCTTTAATCAATCTAGCCGAAGGCGGGTTAAAAGTGAGTATTATGCTGCAAAAAAATACCTTAAGTTAGGAGATACTAGGTATCCTAGCTTTGAGCGTACTTAAATCTTATGCGCTTGAATTTGCCTAAAAAGTTGATTATATTTCTTATAATATACATTTTTGTATACTTCGAGAAACAAAATGCATTATCGCGACTTAGAAAAGTACCTCAAACCGCTTGGTTTGTTCTCGCTGGAGACCCTTCGCCTCAAAGCACCGAGCATTCGGTCGTCAGAGCTAACCCGATGGGAACAAAAAGGTTATATCAAACGAATAATACGGGGCTGGTATCTATTTGCTGATATTCCTCTCACCGAAGAGTTATTAATGTTGATTGCTAACAAGCTAGTTTATCCTTCCTATATTTCTCTCGAACTCGTCTTTGCGCTGCATAATTTGATCCCTGAAGGAGTATTTGAAATTACGGCCATTACTAGCAAAAAAACTCAACGTTTCGAGTCTGAGATTGCGAATTTTAATTATCGCCATCTAAAACCAACGCTGATATTTGGTTATTATTTACATGATACTGAATTTGGCAAAGTGAATATTGCATTTCTTGAAAAGGCATTATTAGATTTTTTATACTTAATGCCAGAAGCTGATAATCTGAATTTCTTTTACGAATTACGTTTTGATAAAAATGAATTGAACGCCAAAATTGATCGAGAAAAATTATTTTGCTATTTAAAAATTTTTGATAAAAGAAAACTCACTCAACGTACTATGAGGTTCCTCGATTATGTTACTAATTAATGAGATTGAAAAGGAATATCCAGAAAAGCTACGTCCATTCAAACGATTTATTTTACGAGAATATTTACAATATAAAATACTGAATATTATTTATTCTAGCAAATATGGAAAAGATTTGTCTTTTATTGGCGGAACTGCTTTAAGGATCTTATATCAAAACCAGCGATTTTCAGAAGACCTTGATTTCGATAATTTAGGATTAAATCGGGAATCATTGACTGAGTTAACTCACATTATATGCTCATCATTAAAAAATGAAGGATTTGAGTCAACCATAAAAAATACCATGAAGAATGCTTTTCGTTGTCGAATTAAAATCCCAAAGCTTCTTTATGACAATAAATTATCTCCAATTAAAGAAGAAATCATATTAATTCAATTTGATACTGAACCTCAGTCATTTCCACATAACACAGAATTGAAACTTATTAACCGTTTTGATGTCCTGCAAAACATAGTTACCTCCCCACTAGATGTTCTTTTTAGTCAAAAATTATATGCAGCGTTTAACCGAAAAAGGCCGAAGGGAAGAGACTTTTTTGATATCATTTTTTTGTCCAATAAAACAAAACCTAATTTCGAATATCTTAAATTGAAACTGAATATAGACAATATTAATAAATTAAAAGATTACCTAATTGAAAAATGCTCAAAAGTAGATTTTAGTGATTTGGCCAATGATGTCCGGCCATTTTTATTCAATTCGGCTGATATTAACAAAGTTAAGCTTTTCCCCGATTGGGTGAAATCTATTACATAAGCTAATCAAGACAAAACATCTTGCGGATCGATTTCCACGCTCCAACGAACTCTCGGCTGTGAAGTATGTTCAATTTTCTTTAAGCATTTTTTTATTGCTGCGTGCAATGGTGCTCTTTGCTTAGCGTTTAATAATAATAAGGCACGATATTTTCCAGCGCGCTTTTCTAATAATGCAGGAATTGGACCTAATACCGTAATATTTTCATTGATCAAATACTTTTTAAACGATTCTAAAAACTCAATAGCATCTTGGCGCTGTTTGGCATCACTTCGTACTAATGCGAGGTAGCTAAACGGCGGTAATTGCGCGATGCGGCGTTCTTGAGTAAGCACTGTTAAAAATTGATGATAATCGTGTTTGATTAAACACTGTAATAATTGATGTTGGGGTTGATGAGTTTGTATATAAACCTGACCAAACTGATCTTCTCGCCCGGCGCGACCTGACACTTGCATTAATAATTGCCCCATGCGTTCACTGGCACGAAAATCGGCACTAAGTAAACCGCTATCGGCATCGACAATGACCACCATAGTGACTTTAGGAAAATGATGTCCTTTTGCAATCATTTGTGTGCCCACAATAATTTCGGCCTGATTATTTTGAATTTGCGTTAAGAGCTTTTCGAGTTCACCTTTTTTTCGTGTGGTATCGCGATCAATCCGCACAATAGTTTTATCAGGAAATAATTGTGTTAATTGTTCAACTAGTTTTTCGGTACCTATTCCAACGGTAAATAACGTTTGCGCTTGGCATTGTGGACAGTGTTTAAATAAATTTTGATTAGCTCCACAATGATGACAAAATAATTTTTTTTCTGCGGCATGCCAAGTCAAATGCGCATCGCAGTTTTTGCAATCTGCCATCCAACCACACTGATGACACATTACCAGTGGCGCATAACCTCGACGATTTAAAAATAATAATACTTGTTGCTTTTTTTCCAGGGTTTGATGAATTCCTTCGATCACCGTTGGCGTTAAATTGGCTTTTAATTCTTGAGATCGTAAATCTATAATATTTATTTTAGGTAGCATAGCATTACCAGCACGTTCTGTCAGTTGCAAATAATGATAACGCCTCTGTTTAGCATTCAAATAACTTTCTAACGACGGAGTTGCTGAACCTAAAATAATGGGTATGGCGCATTGTTTAGCACGTACAATTGCTAAATCGCGTGCTGAGTAGCGAAAGCCTTCTTGTTGTTTAAATGATAAATCGTGTTCTTCGTCTAAAATAATTAATCCTAATTGACGACACGGTGTAAAAATTGCAGAACGCGTACCAATCACGATGGGAATAGTAGCATCACGAATTTTCAGCCAAATTTGCATACGTGTTTTATCGGTTAACCCAGAATGTAGCACCGTCACCTGGTCGCCAAAACGGTGGGTAAATCGGATCATGGTTTGGGGCGTGAGGGCAATTTCTGGCACTAATACCAATATTTGTTTGTGGTGTTGGAGCACTTTTTCAATAATTTGTAAATAGATCTCTGTTTTCCCGCTACCAGTTACACCATCCAGTAAAAAGGTGGCGAAATGATCTAATTGCGCCGTAATTTTTTCCACCGCTGCGATTTGCTCTGAATTTAAAATTATTGAGGGTTTATCATCATCATTCATTTTCTTTTTGCTAGTTATTTTATTAGTAGATGATAAATTAGCTTCACGACCTTCACGTAATAATTTTGGTAGTGCACTACTGAGTACGTCACCTAAAGGATGATGATAATAATCACTTGCCCAGTGACATAACTTTAATAACGTTTCATCAATTAAGGGCGTCTCATCTAGAATTCGAATAATTGGTTTTAATTGTTTAAGCGCTAATTCCGTGTGAGTATCTACGGCAATAACGATCCCTACCATTTGACGCGCACCAAAAGGCACTAACACCCGTGCACCAATAGCGGGAATACGCTGAGTGTCATCTAAACGATAATCAAAACAGTTTCTGAGTGGTGTTGCCATTGCAATGTGCACGATTGTGGGTTTTAACATCTTTTTCCATTCATTTTGCCATTTTGAGCTAAAATAAAGATATAGGGGATAAAACGCAATAGTGGTTCATCATGACAACGAATTATTCTAGCGATTGCTTTATAAATCGCGAATTAGCATTATTGCAATTCGATTATCGCGTTCTAGCCATGGCCTACGATCGCTCGTTGCCCTTGCTGGAACGTTTAAATTATTTGTTTATTTGTAGTTCTAATCTCGATGAATTTTTCGAAGTACGTGTAGCGGGCTTAAAAAATCAATTGCTTTATGGTAGGCCGCGGATCGATGCCGATGGGTTGAGCACAGAAGAAGTGATGAGCCGAATTTCGGTGACGGCGCACATGTTCGTGCAAGAAATGTATCAACTGTTAAATGATGATTTAATTCCGGCACTTCATCGAGAAAAAATTTATATTTTAAATGTCGGCGATTGGACACCAGAACAAGCAGATTGGATTAAACATTATTTTGAAGATGAAATTTTACCAGTAATTTCACCGATTGGTTTAGATCTCGCTCATCCTTTTCCACGCCTGGTCAATAAAAGTTTAAATTATATTGTTTCGTTAACTGGAAAAGATGCATTCAATCGCGATAGTGGTTTAGCGGTCGTGAATGCACCGCGTAATTTACAACGGGTAATTCGTTTACCCGATACTATTTGTGATCATGGCGATAATTATGTGTTATTAAATTCAATTATTAATGAATATGCCAAAGAATTATTTCCTGGAATGAAAGTAAATGGCTGTTACCAATTTAGAATCACTCGTAATAGCGATTTACTGGTCGATGAAGATAATACCGATGATCTAGCTCATGCCTTAAAAAATAAATTATTTTCACGCCGCTACGGCACTGCGGTGCGTTTAGAAATTGCCGCCGATTGCCCCGATCAAATTGCTGAGTTTTTATTAAATAAACATGGTTTAAATAATTCTGAACTTTATCGAGTGAATGGTCCGGTTAATTTAAGCCGATTTCGCACCATTTTAGACTTAACTAATCGCCCTGATTTATTATTCCCAGTCTTTACTCCCACACTACCCAATCGACTGACTCATAAACAAGATATTTTCGAAACTATTCGTAATGCCGATATTTTATTACATCACCCGTATCAATCGTTTGCCCCAGTTGTTGATTTTATTCGTCAGGCAACTATTGACCCAAATGTGCTCGCCATTAAATTAACTTTATATCGGTTTGATAAAGATTCGCAAATGGCCGATGCCTTAGTAGATGCCGCACGCGCAGGTAAACAAGTAACCGCCGTTGTGGAGTTAAGAGCGCGCTTTGATGAAGAACGCAATATTGGTTTTGCCTCGCGTTTACAAGAAGCAGGTGCTCTGGTTATCTATGGCATTATTGGATTCAAAACGCATGCAAAAATGATATTAGTGGTCAGGCGTGAGCAAGGGAAAATCAAACGTTATGCGCATATTAGCACAGGAAATTATCATGCGAACAATGCCAAACTTTACACTGATTTTAGTTTATTCACTTACGATCAAGCAATAACTGAAGATATTCATAATGTCTTTCAGCAATTAACGGGTATGGGACAAATTGTTAAATTAAAAAAATTATTACAATCTCCTTTCACTTTGTATAAATCCTTATTAAATTATATTAATTTTGAAATTGAACAAGCCAAAGCCGGCAAGCCGGCACGTATTATTGCCAAAATGAATGCGCTTACTGACGAAGGAATTATTAAAGCCCTTTATGAAGCATCAAGTGCGGGAGTGAAAATTGATTTAATTGTTCGTGGTGTCTGTTGTTTATGCCCAAAAATTAAGGATATTTCAGAAAATATTCGTGTACGTTCTTTGGTTGGAAGATTTTTAGAACATTCTCGCGTTTATTATTTTCTGCATGGTGGAGATGAAAAATTATATATTAGCAGCGCCGATTGGATGGAACGCAATCTCGCACATCGTGTGGAAATTGCCGTACCTATTGAAGATCCAGAATTAAAAAAGATCATCAAATATGAAGGATTAGAAGTTCACTTACAAGATAATATGCAAGCCTGGGAATTGCAAAAAACCGGATTTTATAAACAACTCAAACCCAGCGAAAAGCAACCCGCCAAAAGCGCGCAAGGCCTCTTGATTGAGCAACACAGCACTACGCCTTCTTCGAAGGCTTAGTATAAATTATTTTATTTCATCTTTACCCAACAACGCATAATAAAATCCATCTTGGGTGAGACTCGTGACAATTGGCATGGTAAGCATTTGAGATAAAAAAGCAAGCTCTAGCATTTTAGCGTCACTGTGTTTGGCTAAAAATTGTTGAATAATACGCTGATTTTCCTCGGGAAAGAGCGAACAGGTCACGTACAATAATTTTCCGCCAGGTTTTAATGTTTGCCAAAGTGTGGTTAATAAATCCATTTGTGTTTTGGTTAGTGTTATTAAATCACTTTCTTGGCGCAAGAGTTTAATATCAGGATGATGGCGAATAACGCCAGAGGCCGAACAGGGGACGTCTAAAATGATTTTATCGAACGGTATCTCATCCCACCAACTTGCCAGATCTTGCGCTTCAGCACCGAAGAAAGTGGTATTGATTTGCATGCGCTGGATATTTTCTTGTAATTTTTGCAAACGGTGCGGATTATTTTCTATCGCTATTAATTCTAATTGTGGTTCGATTTCTGCTAAATGACACAGTTTACCACCTGGTGCCGCACACGCATCTAAAATTCGATCGTTTTTTTGCGGTGCTAATAAATATGCCGCTAATTGCGCGCTTTCACTTTGTACAAAAAACCAACCCGCTTGAAATCCAGGGAGTTCTGGGATGATGACTTTGCTACTAACTGTTATGGCAGCAGGGCTTAATTGACAGGCTTGTGCTTGAATACCCTTATCGAGTAAACATTTTAAATAGTCATCGCGCGTGATTTTTTGCAGATTAACGCGAATAACCAGCGATGGCATATAATTATTGGCTTGCAAAATAGTCTGGTAATTTTCAGGATAGTGATGTTTAATTTTTTCAATCATCCATTGCGGATGTGAATAGCGAAAAACCTCATTTTCATTTAATGTTTGATCTAAACTTTCTCGCTCGCGTAAAAATCGACGTAGCACTCCATTAACTAATTTACTCGCCCATGCTTCATTAATTTTTTTGCTAAGCTCCACCATTTCGTTAACGGCGGCAAATTCGGGAGTGCGCATATAAATAATTTGATATAAACCCATCAATAAAATAATTTTTATGGGGAGCTTTTTTCCGGTTAAGGGCTTTTCCACTAAACTATTTAAATAACATTCTAATTGATGATAATAACGACATACTCCCATGACCATTTCTTGCAGCCACGCTTTATCACGTCTTTCGTTAATCGTGGATAACTCAAGAGCTAATAAAGAATTTAATGATTTTTTTTCGCGTAATACTTTCAATAAAATAGTAAATGCTATTTTTTTCATAGTTATTCCAAAACCGTTTGTAAAGACCAAGGCAAACTGCGTCCATTAATAAGTTCAGCCACTGAACAAGCTTTTTTCCCAGGCATTTGAATGATTTCCACTCGCAAGGCATTTTTGCCGCAAGCAATAAGAATCCCAGATTTATCAATTTTTAAGAGTGTGCCGGGATGTGCTTGGTGGGTAATTATTTCAAGATGTGCCTGCCAAAATTTAATCCGTTGTCCGGCAAAAAATGCAAATGCACCAGGTTGTGGATTAAACGCATTAATTTTTCGTAAATTTACTAAGGCATCCTCTTGCCAATTTATTTTAGCATCATTGGTATTAATTTTACTGGCGTAGGTCGCTAACTGTTCATTTTGTGGTTGTGGAATTAAGGTAGTAATATGAGTTAACACGTCATGCGTTAATTCAGCGCCCATGAGAGCTAAATGTCGATTTAAAAAATCCGCTGTCATTGAATCGTCTAACACTATTTTTTTTTGTAAATATACATCACCCGTATCTAAATATTCATTCATTTTCATGATCGACACGCCCGTTATCGCATCACCATTTAAAATTGCCTGAATGATGGGAGCGGCACCTCGCCAACGCGGTAATAATGAAGGATGAATATTAATACAACCCAACGGCGGAATATCGAGCACTGTTTTAGGAATTAATAAACCATAGGCAAACACCACCATCACCTCAGCTTGCCAGTGTTTTAATTCTGCAACCACAGCGGGATCTCGCAAACTCACCGGCTGACAAACCGGAATGTCGGCGTGTTCAGCAAATTGTTTCACCGCACTGGCTTGTAATTGACGCCCACGTCCGGCAGCGCGATCGGGTTGCGTATAAACGGCTACAATGTTATGTCCGTAGGCAATTAATTTTTCTAATGCTAAAGCGGCAAAATCGGGCGTGCCGGCAAAAATTATCTTCACATCATGTCTCTTGAGGTTGCTGTCAGTTTCTAAGCTAGATTATATACTAATTCATTGGAAAATTTGCAGCACAAACACCGATCAGGGATCCCTGCGGAAAAGCCTGGGTAAACAAGGATGCCGTGATCGTGCTGACAAAAATTAACTGTCTGATTATTGTAAACTTTTGACAAAATCGGAGATTGGTTTTAGCATCTAGATCCATACCAAAAAAATCATTGTAGGACGAACTAACAGGGATTAATGCTAGCATGTTTGTGATTATCGGTTTTTTAATTGTTATTGGATCAGTCTTTGGGGGATTTGCTTTAGCGGGTGGGCATTTAGCCACGCTGTGGCAACCGGTTGAAGTCTTGATGATCGGTGGTTCGGCTGTTGGCGCGTTTTTAGTGACCAATGGCGGAAAAGTTTCTAAAGCAGTATTAAAAGCCCTGCCCACGGTTTTCAAAGGTGATAAATACAATAAAAAATTTTACGGCGAATTATTGTCTTTGATGTTTCGCATTACTCTAAAAATGAAAAACAGTGGCCCCATTGCCATTGAAAACGATATTGAAAATCCTAAAGAAAGTAGTTTATTCACCGAATATCCCTTGGTTTTAAAAGATCATCATTTATTAGATTTTATTTGCGATTATTTTCGTTTGGTAGTTTCAGGGACAGCCGATTATTTTCAAATTGAAAATTTAATGGATGTGGAAATCGAAACGCACCACCATGAAAGTGAAGCACCTGCAAGTGCCATTCAAACGTTAGCAGATGGATTACCTGCGTTTGGTATCGTCGCCGCCGTGATGGGGGTAGTCCACACCATGGAATCGATTAATCTACCACCAGCAGAATTAGGTATTTTAATTGCTGCCGCACTCGTGGGAACGTTTTTAGGTATTTTATTAGGGTATGGTTTTGTGGGGCCGTTAGCTGGCTTATTAAAACATCGCGTTGAAACCAGTTCTAAAGCCTTTGTCGTAGTAAAAGTTATTATTCTCGCAACAATTAATAGCTATCCGCCAGCCATTGCGCTGGAATTTGGCCGCAAAGTATTATTTTCTACCGAACGCTTAAGCTTTAATGAATTAGACGAAATGCTAAAAGAGCTGAAAAAATAGGATTATTGCCATGGCACAAGATAAAGAGAGCAAAACTGAGGAAGAAAAAGCCCCCATCATTGTTAAAAAAATTAAAGCTGGCGGGCATGGTCATCACGGTGGTGCCTGGAAAATTGCCTATGCCGATTTCGTCACCGCAATGATGGCATTCTTTTTATTAATGTGGTTACTAGCTTCCTTGAATAAATATCAAAAAGAAGGTATTGCTGAATATTTTAAAGATCCATTAAGCCCTAATTTAGCAAAATATCGCACGATTACGGAAAAAGAAATGCCCTTACCGGAAGGTGCTAAGGCAGAAGAAAAGAAAGAAAAGGCTGAAGAAAAAACCATTCCTCCTGCCAAACCCGATCCTAAGCAATTAGCTGACCAAAAAGCGAAAGAAGAAGAAAAAAAGCGTTTAGAAGAATTGAAAAAGCAATTATTAAATAACATTAAAAACGATCCTCAATTATCCCAATTTAAAGATCAAATTTATGTCGACGTTTTGCAAAATGGTTTACGCATTCGTTTAAATGATATTGAAGGTAAACCTATGTTCGAGTCTGGCAGCTCTGAACTCAATGAGCAAACTAAACAAGTGATGGAATGGTTAGGCAAAGAATTAAATAATATGCCCAATAAAGTCGTAATTGTGGGTCATACCGATGCTAAACCGTTTGCAGGCCGTGGTTTGGGCAGTTATTCAAACTGGGAATTATCAGTCGACCGCGCCAATGCCACGCGTCGTGCGTTAGTCGGGGGCGGTTTGGAAAAAGAAAAAATCATGCGGATTTCTGGCGTGGGTTCGAGCGATCCTTTGGATAAGGCTAATCCTGAAAATCCTATTAATCGGCGAATTAACGTTTATTTGCTAACCAAAGATGCTGAAAAGCAAGAGATTTCTTTAGATAAATAAAATACTGCTTAGTCAATTGCGAGAAATAAATTTTAATTTGGATTTTCCAAACTTAACATACCATCGTTATAATCATAAGCGAAAATTTCTGCGTAACGCCCCCAGTCAATCATGGTACGTAAAATTCTTTCGGCTTCTTCTTCGCTGAAGTAATCTTCAAGCTGATCTAAAAAGAAATCTTCAGATAAACGATGAGTCGATTTTTCATCTAATAATTGACAAATATGTTGTGCGAGTGGAATGTATTTTAATAATTGCGTTTTAAAAATTTGTTTACGCACGAGAATATCGGCATTGGCAAATTCCCGACCTTTGGCGAGTAATTGAATATCGCCATCTTTCACTTGCGCAAAATCAAGAATGACTAACATATCGGTGAGAGGCACTAAATCATCAATATCTTTTTGCGCGTAATCAGCAAGTTCGGGTAAATCCATGCGCCCTTGATATTCTGGAGTATCCAAAGTTTCTAATACCCCTGTTAATTCAGATACTTGCACATCCGGTAAACGGAAACTCAAATCAATTTTACGTAAACGTTGGGTGCGTTGTTGTGGCGATTCATCGCGGCGTGTGGTCATGGCAGTATAAATATCATCAACTAATTGACGAAATTCAGGAGAATCGTCATTGCGCGGATGAGGAATATCCACAATAATTTTTTCGCGAATGTAACCGGGATCACTGCCAAAAATAAAAATACGATCGGCTAGTGCTACTGCTTCTTCAATGTTGTGAGTCACAATCAAGATACCGTTAGTATTGGTTTTTTTGGATTGCCACAGATCTAATAAATCACTGCGTAAATTTTCTGCGGTTAAGACATCTAATGCGGAAAAAGGTTCATCCATTAATAATAAGTCTGGATTGACGACAATTGCCCGCGCAATCCCGACTCGTTGCCGCATACCACCCGATAATTCTTTGGGGTAGGCCGATTCAAATCCATCAAGTCCAATGGTATCGATGGCTTGTAATGCTCGTTGACGTCGTTCGCGGCGATTCACCCCTAAGGCTTCTAAGCCTAATTCGACATTTTGCAACACGGTAAGCCAAGGCATTAAGGCAAAATGTTGGAACACCATAGAAATTCCTTCGACGGGTTTTTCAATGGATTTTCCGCGATAAAAAGCTTCTCCGGCATCAGGAAAAATTAATCCAGCAATAATTCTTAATAAGGTAGATTTTCCCGATCCCGATTTTCCTAGTAAGGCAACAATTTCATTTTCACGCAATGAAAATTTTATATTATCCAATACTAATAATTCTTGATTACCGGATTTTTTAAACGATTTTTTGACATTTTTAATTGTAATAATATCTTTATGCAATGGCTTCATGCGCGAGTCCTTTTATTCAGAGGATCTGAAAACGTTCTTCAGCAAAATTATATAACGGTTTCCAGAATAATCGATTAATAATTAATACGTAAAGGCACATCACCGTGATGCCTAAAGTAATGCGCGGATAATCTCCAAGTTCGGTAAAATGCGTAATATACGCGCCAAGTCCTGTCGCACTCAATGTAGTTTTACCCCAGGTCAAAACTTCTGCGACAATGCTAGCATTCCAAGCACCTCCAGCAGCACTTAACGCACCAGTCACATAAAAGGGAAAAATAGCGGGTAAAATTAATCGTCGCCATTTTAATAATCCTTGCACTTGAAAATTTTTTGCTGCGTAATATAAATCTTTGGGAAGTGACGTAGTACCTGCAATCACGTTAAATAAAATATACCATTGGGTTCCTAAAATCATCAGTGGCGTGCACCAAACATTCACATTCAGATGAAAGGTAATGATAAATAATACCAGTGGCGGAAATAATAAGTTTGCTGGAAATGCTGCAAAAAATTGAGCGATAGGTTGAATAATTCTGGCAACTCGCGGACGTAGACCAATCCATACGCCAATAGGTACCCAAATGAGTGAACAAATAATAATTAAGACAATAACACGCAAGCCCGTGATAAATCCTAAATAGGCGACATGTATCGCATCTTGGAAAGTTAAGGTTTTAAAAATAAAATGCCACAATCCATGCAAGGTAGCGAGCACTGCTAAAAAAATTAAAGCATACCAAACTACCACCGCCGTTAAGGTAAATGAGTGAGATTTTGGCAGTAAGCCATTTTTTTTTCGAGTTGGAAATATTTTTAGATTAATAAAATAATCGGTAAGAGCACTAATAAAAATCCCGCCATAGCGTATTAATTTCGTGCGTTGTAATAAGATGGTGAGCCAAGGGGGATCGATCGCCGCTTCAGGATCGTATTCTGTTTTAAATTTTTCTGACCAAGCGATAATCGGGCGAAATAGCAATTGATCGTATAACAAAATTACCACTAGCATGGTTACTATCGCATAAAAAACCGCCGTGCTATTGGCATTGCTAATGGCTAATGCAATATAGGAACCCATACCAGGCAACGTGATATTATGATTTGCAACAGAAATGGCTTCTGAAGCTACCACAAAAAACCAACCGGCAGACATTGATATCATGCTATTCCATAATAAGCTCGGCATGGCAAAGGGTACTTCTACTCGCCAAAATTTTTGCCAAGGCGACAATAAGAACATGTCACTTGCTTCATGCAAATCATGCGGCAAGGTACGCAAGGATTGATAAAAACCTAACGCCATATTCCACGCTTGAGAAGTGAAAATCACAAAAATCGCCGCACACTCAGGGCCTAATAAGCTGCCTGGAAAAAGTGCTATAAATCCAGCAATTGAGATGGATAAAAATCCTAAAATGGGTACCGATTGTAAAATATCGATAGCGGGAATAATAATACGTTCCGCATGTTTACTTTTCGCCGCCCAGGCACCAAAGGTAAACGTAAATAATAATGAAAAACACATTGCAATGAGCATGCGCAGCACGGATCGTAATGCGTAATCGGGTAATTTACTTGGGTTTAAAGAAATTAGAATGGGTTGGCCGAGTTGATAGGGTACAGTCATTTGTTTTGCGCCCCACACTAACCCCACAATTAATCCCAGAACTAAAAACAACGCAATCAAATCCCAGCGATTCGTTTGGCTGATAATTTTATCTTTATTAAAAATATTAAGAGTTGTTTTAGGCATTCCAAACGTCCTATGGTTCAACCTGGATTGAAGCTGCTGCCGACCATGAAACATCGATTATAAACAAAAATGCCATGATCACCAGCTATTGCGGGTTTATTTTGACTTAAGGTTAGGGCGTGTGTTATCCAGCATAGGATAGAGTAGTGCTGCTAATCTGAGCATTTTATTAGGATCACCCTTATCTTCTATAGTCCATTGAGCTGAAATGAGGACGCGCAAAAAAACCCAGGCTCGCAAGCGATCCTCAGAAATCGCAAGACTATTTGCCAGCAGTGATAATCGCTGCTTCAGTTTATGAGTAAGAGTTTCAGGAAATTCCCAATCTGAGTTATCTAACACATCAAAAGCCGCCGCTTCAAAGGCCATTTCGCCCCATATGCCTTTAGGATCGATACTTAACCATTGTTGGTGATGCATTAGAATATTTTCTAAATGTAAATCACCATGACAGAGATAGTGATTGGCCGTGGATAAAAGATAGTTTTTAAGTTCTTTTGCTTTATTAATATAGTCAAGGCTTAGACGTGGATCGGTTATTCTATCGATGGCCTCACACCAAGTTGCCACATGAGTATATCCCCCATCTGCCGTGGAAATTGATGCTAATGTTTTTATAACGCCTGCATAAATGTTGATAGTATCGGCAATATTGCTACGGTCTTTTTCTTTGAGCAGATTTCCTGGAATGGCTTGTTGAAGCAAAAGGGCATTATAATCGGCGTGTCTGTCAATAACTTGAATCGATCCCACCCCATTGAATTGTTGTAATGCGCGGTACTCGTTTTCAATGAGTGCCTTATCGCAACTGAATTTTAATACCACCGGTAAATTGTGATGCTGTTTAGCAGTTGCGACATAATTGTAGCTCAGGTTTTTTACCGGCCTCACCTCACTCAACTGCCAATGCATGGATAATTCAGCAATGATATTAGGTAGGTTATTCAACCAGGTTTTGCCTTTATCGCCCCAAACGTTCACAACATTTTCTACTAAGGTTGCCATGCTCATTATGATTTTCTCAAGTTTTCAACGTACTATGATTTACAGTATGATAGTCGTTTTAAAATTAAAGACAGGATGAAGTGTCTAATGAATCAATATCAAGGTCAATGTCTTTGTGGTGCTTGCCATTATATCATTACCGCAGCAGCACCAACCGCCATGTATTTGTGTCACTGTAGTCGATGCCGAAAAGAAACAGGCACCAGTCATGCAGCCACCGTTTTTTTTCAAGATGCTCAATTAGTGTGGCAGCAGGGTGAAAATAATATGACTCATTTTACCTTAGAAAACACTAGGAAACAGCGCTCTTTTTGCAAAACCTGTGGCAGTCCACTGCCAAGATCAGCAGGAGGTACCAGCGTAGTTTTACCAGCCGGCACCTTAAATGAAGATACCTCTCTCCAACCCACCGCCCATATTTTTTATTTAAATCGCGCTTCTTGGGAAGATAAATTAATCAATTTAAAACGATTTGAGGGATTGCCGGAATAAGGATGACTGTTGTATAAAGTTTTTTGTTCTGCACGTTTTGCCATTTTGAATCACACGATTTTTGGGACGATTGTCATATTACTGCTATTCACTCACCTTATCGTTTCTGGATATCCCCTCAAACAGAGTTACTTTTTCTAATATTTCTTCACGAAAACCTGATTGATTAGCCGCTACTGCTAAACCTTGTTTATCTAAAATCATTAGAATTCTTCTCCATGATGTCGCAATATTCGATTAGGAATTACCAACTTCCAACGAGAAAAATATTTACCTGATCCACGTTTATTGCGAATCAGATAATGTTTACTTTTTGGCAAATATTTCATTAATAAATTCAATTGCTGTTCACTAACCCCCCAATTCTTTTGATATTTCTCTAAAAAAAAGCCAACTTTAGAAATGAGTGTGGCGTTATTAAGTAATAAAGCGTAATCAATTAATTTTTGAATATTTAGCACACCAACCATTTCAAATGAGGCTAATATATCTTCCCAACCGCCCCCTAACTCTGGCTTATCTAAAACATCAACTATAGTCCTTTCTAAGCTAGTAATGCGTAATTTTACTCCCTGACGTGTTACCGTGTCTGTAGCAACATTTTCTTGTTGATGCGTAATTAATATCTTAGGAAATGCAACACCTTGGAAAGTATGATCATGAAAATAGAATAATTTTTTGTTATAACGTGTTAGGAAATAAAATTGTTGGTAAACCGTGTAAGCCACACCATGGAATTGCAACGCTGTGTGATAGGCAATAATTGCATCGCCAGTTAATTTGCCTGTAATAAGATATGGATCTACATTCACAGTCTCTGGAGTAAACAAATCAGGAACTACAGCAAACAATCCGCGCTGTATTTTAATAAGTTTCCCTTTGCTGAGATAGTAACGTAATAAATTATATTGAGTTGTTTGGTTTTGGGAACCCTGTGCTATTAAAGAATCGTAAAATTCTTGTAGTGTAAAGACCGCTTGTTGAGCAAAAAGGTGTTTAGACATATAGTTGACAAAAGATGTTTATAATATTAATTAAATTAATACCTATTACAAATTTTGTCAACCAAAAAACCTTTGGACCTTCAGCAAGTTAACCTTATCGACTGCAAAATTTTAGGTTAGCAGCATCAATAAAACGATACGGTAAATGCTCATCGCGGCCTTTGGGAATGCCGCGACGTGTGGTCGTAATAATTTTTTGGGGTGAATAATCATTATCGATAAAATAAAAATCATCGTTAAATTGTTGCTGATCCCAATCGCGCACTTTTAAACCTAATGACTTACACAACAAGGTTTGGCCGCTGCATAATTTTTCGCGAGCGCGAATTTTTTGAGTGGGTAAAATGGGATTTAAAGTTTGCATGATCGAAATCATCTGTGGAGACGATTCAATAATGGGATATGCAATGCCCGATTTTATCAAAACCGCATTACCTGCACCCTGACAACTGATGTTCAATGAATCCCCACCCCGCGCGTAATACATGTAAATGGTGCCTGCTGGCATGAATAGGGCTTTACGTTTTTCGGTAAACCCTAAGGAGGCGTGACTGGCTTTATCGTCGAGATAATAGGCTTCAGTTTCAATGATCATCGCCGTTAGTAGATGATCGCTATAATGATGGCAAATGATTTTGCCTAATAATTCGCGCGCAACTTGCACAGCATCGCGATCGAAAAAAGTGGACGTAAGTTTTTTCATCATGCCCTGTTGTAACAGAATCAGGCTAATAAAAGAAGCCCCGGTAATGTGATTAGGTAGGGGGAAGGGAAGATCACCGGGGCGAAGAAGTGCTACTGGTTTGGGGGTCGCCAGTAGCGATTTCCGCGCAGAGAGGGTCGCGCGGCATAGTGGCAACACGAGGTTACCAAAACCATTTACGAGTCACGTATTCCCATCACCACATAGTGTACATTATATACCATAATCTGGCGTACTTACAAGTGGCGCGTAAATATTTTTTTCTTAGCGCCTGTGCAAAATCTTCGAGCTTGAGTCTGAAAGTGTCGATTCTATACATGTCGCCCCCTCTTTCGTCTAAGATTAGGATGCTGCTTAGCTTATAAAGATCGTTGAAGTAACATTCACTTTGGCTAAAGTGACTGCGAAGAGAACCAGGGGAATACTTATTTTTAAAATGATCGATCTCACGCTTGACTAGAATGCAATTAGATAACCCAACCGTTTATTTTTATTCCCTCACGACCCTTATGAGCACAGACTCTCAACTTATGTCACACCATAAACTGTTTTTCAGTTATTCCGAGGTTGGTGTAGACTACGCCTTTTTATTCAGAAGAAATTCAAACTTATTTCGAAGAACACTCAACAGAATTTAAATCCACGGCGAATGCATTCGAGTAACAGAGACAAATAACCAATTCGCCGATTTTAAAGTTAATTTTGGAGATTGTGCTATGACAAAAAAAATATTAGTTACCGGCGCTACGGGTTTGGTTGGGTATCATATTACGCAAGCTTTATTAAGACGTCATTTACCCGTTAAGCTTCTCGTGCGTGAGCCTAAGCGGGCGGAATATCTGGCGCAATTAGGCTGTGAGATTGTCATGGGAGATGTCACCGATCGCACTTCCATTCAAGCTGCATTGCAGGATTGTGACACCGTGTATCACGCAGCAGGAATTCCTGAACAATGGCTTAAAAATGAAAATCAATTTTTTACGGTGAATGTGGATGGCACCATTAATATGGTCGAAGCCAGTTTACGCGCTGCCATTCAGCGATTTATTTATACCAGCACGATTGACGTCTTTAAAGCCAATGTCCACAGCGTATTTGATGAAACAGCACTCGCTGAAGAAGATAAACATACGGCTTATGAACGCTCTAAACAACAAGCTGATCGCTATGTAGAAGAAGCCCTGCAATGCGATTTGCCCGCCATATTTTTGCATCCAGCAGCAGTCTATGGCGCAGGGCCGAGCCGCTCACTGGGTGTGAATGGATTTTTACAACGATTAATCGATGGTAAAATTCCATTTTTATTACCGGGAGGCATGCCCGTAGTATTGGCGCATGATGTCGGTGAAGGTCATGTGTTAGCAGGACTTCATGGAAAAATTGGCGAGCGTTATATTTTAAGTGAATCGTATCAAACGATTGTAGCGATAGCACAACAGGCCTTAACTCACATTGAACGTAAACGCCTACCACCCGTTGCTCCTTTAACATTGGTGCAAGCATTTGCCTGGCTTAACGAAAAATGGGCGCATCTCACCGGAATGCCACCCCTTATTGCCCAAGGCCAACTCCATTTTTTACAATGGCAAGCTATCCCAAACAGTGAAAAAGCTCAGCAGGAATTAAATTGGCAACCTTGTGATTTTCAACAGGGTTTAGTGCAAACGATTCAGGCTTTGTTGCAAACACAAAAATAGTTTACTATTTTTTAATTCCTGGCGAACTCTGTATCGTTGCAGAAATTGTGGGTTTAAACCATTGATCATAATGTTTTCGAATATCATGAATAATTTGTTTCGGCATTTTCGATTGATAATTATTATGTTGAAGCCAGCATGAGATCATCGCAGCCTCACGTGAAACGAGCTGATTAATATCGCTATCATCATTTTTTTTATATCCTTGAATGCCCATATAAACATACTTTCTGGGTAGTAGCTGATTATATTCAGCTTCTAAAATTCGTGCGATACGAGTAATACCTGGCGGTGCCATCGGCATTAAAAACTGATCTCCCGTTAATACTGCTTGCCAAGTTAATTGACCGGCTATAATTAAATCTAACATCATTTGATTGATGATATGCAACCCTGGATTACGAGTAGGTTCACAACCTAAAAGAAGATACGTGAGATTACTTAAACATGTTTTAATATTTTCAGATAGTAAATTATTCTCAAGCTGATCCCATGCTTGCGGTTTTTTGCCATTAAAAATATCACGAATATGTCTGGCAATGATAACATCGTCGCCAGAATAACTTTTCTTAAGCATCTCAATCAATACACAGATCTCTTTATATTTTCCTAAATTGATAACCATATCAGTCTGACCAAATAACTGAGTTGATTGGTTATAAGATATTTCATGTCTTTCTTGCGTAGTGCAATTTGGAAAGAATTGCCAATTAATTGTTGATACTTGGTTAGAAATTTTAAAACTTTTCAAATTTTCAACACCATTACCAACATTGCGTACAAATGAGCGTTGGGCAAGCCGTTTATTTGCTAAAAATTCATAGGCGCTATTACTGAGCATTTTTGTATTGATATAATCTATTTTTTGTCGATCGAACGAAAATGGCGTGCTCTGAATTTCTTGTTGAATAGCCGCAATGATTATTCTGATTTCACGATTATTTTTATCAGGGAATATTCTTTTTATTGCTTTTTCTAGATCGTGACAATGAATAATATTCAGGTTTTTTAGAGTATTCTGTAGAAACGTTTCATTATTTTTACGAAAATTCAACCTGCGTAATTTTTGCAAATAATAATTAAAGAGATTCAGAATAACTAAAGTAACAGGAGCCACATTTTCAACTGCTTTTGACTCGTCAAGTTTATTAATTACTTTCAGCACTATACTAGTAAAATGATCCTTTATCTTGCTTGAAAAATTATTCTTAAGTTGACTTTTTTTGAGTAAACGATACGGCTCATCCACTTCTTTAGAATAGTATATTTCTCGGCCTAGATAGTGGGCAATAAAAGAAAGCTTTTTAGGTAAATCATAGCCTGCTGTTTTTAGAATTTCATCAACATTGAGCCCATAATGCATTTCTCGCATATCTTCAGCAAATTCTTCATCCGATGAATCATCGCCATTTTCATCTAAGGCTGCGCTGAAGGTAGAGAATGGTTCTGTAACTGAGGTGATTTTAGGCAGATTGTCTATCTCTGCAATTTCATCTTCATCTAGTTGTGTGTTTTCTAACTCAGAAATCATTTCACTAATTTCATCAGTAAATTGATCAGCTTTTTCATATATTTCTGTATCATCTTGTTCGTTTTCTGAATTATCAGCATCAGAGTATGAGTAATTATCACTATAATCGTTATCAGTGTCACTATTTTCGGGTTCCGAAGTATCATACTCGGAATCAATCTCACTGCGAGTATCACTCACATCTACCACAAATTCTTTTACACCATCATAAGACTCGTTAAGTTTATCGATAATCTCTTCATGATCACTATCAGACATATTGGCTAGTAATTGACGTGCTTGCCCAAGATATTCGAGTGCGCTAGAAAAATCACATTCAAAGTTTTCAACGGCTTTAGATGCATTGCTCAACTCGTCGATGACTTCATTAATTTCGGCGTGATGAGTGTTAATAATTTCGGTAATAGCTTCCTCAATCATGTCTTGAAAATCATCAACTTTATCGAGAGCAGATGTCGTAAATTCTTCGATACTAAGGTTTTTAAATGTTAGATTTAATTGCTTGATATCTTGTCTAATTGCATCGTAATCATCGTCGTTTAATAAAAAATTTTGTGCTGAATTTAAGTGTTTTGATATTTTTTTCATAGTCTCAAGAGTATTTCTCAGCTTATTATCTTTTGGATTTAAATGCACTTTTATAGTAATCAGTTGCTTAAGAACATTTTTGAGAATCGCCATACCCGATACCTTATTATCTATTTCACAGAAGGGCAATTATACCTTTTTATAACGAAAATGCAGTATAAAAATACTGACAGGAAATTTACCCTACGGCAAGCTAGACGTTGGGATACTATTTATCCAAGAAAAATTGCCTTTGACCTAAGAATTTGATTATCCTTAAGCTTTGACCGTTTAACGATTGAGGCAGGCTATGACTAACCCTTTATTACGTAATGATACCTTACCGGCTTTTAAAGAAATTGATCCACAGCATGTGGAAGTGGCGTTGGATACGATTTTGGAAAATAATCGTCAAGCCATCCAACAACTCTTAAACCAGTCGACATTCAATTGGGAAAATACTATTCATCGTCTCGAAATGCTCGATACACGATTAAACGATATGTTTTCACCTGTTGCTCATTTAAATTCGGTACTTAATAGCGAAGCATTAAATGAAGTTTATAGTCAATGTCTACCAAAAATTTCGGCCTACATGACCGAAGTTGGTCAAAATGAAGCATTATTTAAAGCCATAAAAAACGTCAATGAAGATCCTAATTTAAATGCCGATCAAAAAAAGTTATTAAGTGATAGTATAAAAAATTTTCATTTAGCGGGAGTCGATCTAGCACCAGAAGCAAAACAACAATTTGCCGAAATTTCACAAAAATTATCAACGCTGGCTAATGAATTTGAACAAAATATTTTAAAATGTAGCGATGCCTGGTCGTTTTACACCGAAGATCCTAAAAAAATTGCAGGACTTCCTCCACATATCCAAGCGCTGACAGAGGAAGAAGCTAAACAGCAAAATCTTACTGGCTGGTTACTAAAATTAGAAATTCCAATCTATTTTGCCGTGATGACTTACGCAGACGATCGTGAGTTACGTCAATTATTTTATACCGCTTATAATACTCGCGCCTCCGATCAAGGTATGCACGATAAAAAATACAATAACGATAAAATCATGTTCGAAATTTTATCGTTAAAATTGCAATTAGCTCAGTTACTAGGATTTAAAAATTACGCGGAACGCTCACTTGCCACGAAAATGGTAAAAAAACCGCAAGAAGTCTTGGATTTTTTAAATTCACTCGCTCAGCAAGCCAAACCGACAGCACATGCAGAATATGCAGAACTACAAGAATTTGCTCGCAAACAATTCGCTCACACCGAATTATTAGCATGGGATGTTGCCTATTACGCGGAAAAATTACGCCAACAGCGCTATGATATTTCTCAAGAAGACTTACGACCTTACTTTCCTGAAGATCGGGTTTTAAATGGCATGTTTACCATTATCCACCAAATTTTTGGCATGACCGTTACTGAAAATAAACAGGTTGAAACTTGGCATCAACAAGTTAAATTTTATGATATCGTTGACGAAAGCGGTGAAAAACGCGGAAGTTTTTATTTAGATCTATATGCCCGTGCCCACAAACGAGGTGGTGCGTGGATGGATGACTGTCGCACCCGTCATCTGGATGAACATCATCAATTACATCATCCTGTGGCATTTTTAACGTGTAATTTTAGCGCGCCGGTTGGCAATCAACCTGCTTTATTCACTCACGATGAAGTGACCACCTTATTTCACGAGTTTGGCCACACCTTGCATCATCTCTTAACCCAAGTTAATTATGCGGATATTGCAGGAATTAATGGTGTGCCTTGGGATGCGGTGGAATTTCCCAGTCAATTTATGGAAAACTTTTGTTGGCAACGTGAAACTTTGGATTTAATCAGCGGCCATTTTCAAACCCAAGAAAAAATTCCTGATAATTTGCATCAAAAAATGTTAAATGCAAAAAATTTCCAAGCAGCGATGAAATTAGTGAGACAATTAGAATTTGGTCTATTTGATTTTCGTTTACATATGGAATTTAATCCTAATACTCCGCAGCAAATTCAAACGATTTTAAATGAAGTACGCAAACAAATTGCCGTGGTGCAAGCGCCGGACTTTAATCGTTTTCAAAATAGTTTTTCACATATTTTTGCCGGTGGCTATGCGGCTGGCTATTACAGTTATTTATGGGCCGAAGTAATGGCTGAAGATGGATTTGCTAAATTCATTGAAGAGGGTGTATTAAATCCGCAGACAGGACGTGAGTTTCTCCACTGTATTTTAGAGCGCGGTGGTGCGGAATCTCCCGAAGCGTTATTTATGCGTTTCCGTGGACGCAAACCCGAAATTTCTGCCCTGTTAAAAGCTTATAACATTCAACCTGCTGATCAAAACTAAAATAGTCGAGCAGCATACTCAAAGCGCTTGGATTATAAGTAAGGCACCGAGTTAAAGCTACGAAAAAGAGTATACTGAATACACCTCTCCGCTGCTTTAACTCGCTGACTAAGCCTAAAATTTGAGCGTTAATTGTATATCTTAACTTTCGAGCAAATAATCTTTTTCTACCGTTCCATAAGGTAACGTTAAATCGGTTAGCAAGTGCACGGCTGAAATAATTTCTTTTACTTCAAAATAGCTAATATTCGCTAAGGCATGCGGATGTAATTCTAAAGAACAAGGCCCAGTCCACGCTCCTTTTACCTGAATATCTTCTAAAGAATATTTAATCAATTGACAAATTTGTGGTTTACCCGTGACATCTGGAATGGTTTTAATTAAAAAATTAGGCTTTTGCAAACTGTGTAAAATAGGAGTCGTGTCTAGTGTTTTGTATTTATAACCCATGGTCGCTGTAGCAATGCGCACACGACCATAATCTAATGTACCCACCAAGGTATCGTGCTCCACCTCTAAAATGGGTTTAGCTAATTTTTTAGGGAATCCCCAAATTTCTCGCCCACCCGCAATCGGCGCGTAACAATCTAAAAACATA
Source organism: Legionellales bacterium (assembly GCA_026125385.1). Lineage (NCBI taxonomy): Bacteria > Pseudomonadati > Pseudomonadota > Gammaproteobacteria > Legionellales > Legionellales bacterium. Next base: position 11,989 of record JAHCLG010000013.1, on the reverse strand, counting down.
GAAATGGTAAAATTAGCGGGTTTTCCTTGATATTCAACAGGGATCACTTGACCTGATTCCGTGTAATCTCCAAATCCCGTCGAATCTGGCATACGAATAAATTCGAAATTAATAATATCATCGGTTACTTTTAACGGTTCGGGAACAAATTCTTCTAATTTTTTACGATCGGTTCGATAACTAATAATAAAAAATTCCCGATTAATAAAACGATAAGGGCCTGCCGGATAACTCTTGTTAAATCGATCCACGGGCATTTGAAAATAACTATCCATACACGATTCCTTAACAATTAATTTTACAGAAGTTTCGCACAAGTACGTAACTTCTGTAAAATTAAATTATAGGAATTTTATTAAAAGCGCGCTACGATTATAAATCTTGCCAGTGTATCAAAAGGATTGACATGTTACAGCACGAGATCTGCAAAGAAGTGGCTAAACACAACCCACAACATAAAGATGGTTATGATCATCTAGTCTATGTATTGCAAGGCGGAGGGGCATTGGGCGCATTTCAATTTGGCGCTTATCAAGCATTATATCAAGCCAACTATCGACCCACGTGGATCTGCGGAATTTCCATTGGTGCTATCAATGCGGCAATTATTGCGGGCAATCCCCCTGAAAATCGCGTTGCTAAGCTCGCAGCATTTTGGAAAAATGTCGCCATCGACACCGGACTATGGTCGTTATTTAATACTGTTAATCAGGCCAAAATCCATGGTTCCATGAGTGCTCAGCTTGCGTTGCTTTATGGTATCCCCAATTTTTGCAAACCGAATTTTATTAATCCTTGGTTTATTCACAATGCACCGCCTGATCAAATTAGTTTTTATGATACCAGTGAACTCAGAAAATCGATTGAAGAGCTCGTCGATTTTAATTATTTAAACCAACATCATGTGCGCTTAAGTTTGGGTGCTGTTAATGTGAGTGAAGGAGCCATTGTTTATTTCGATAACACAAAACAAACTCTAACCGTCGATCATATCTTAGCAAGTTGCGCATTACCGCCGGCTTTTCCTGCGGTAAAAATTGGCGATGATTATTATTGGGATGGCGGTGTCTACGCTAATTCTCCTTTATGTGTCGTGCTACCGGAATTAGGCGATGAAAGTACGCTGTGTATACTGATTGATAATTTTTCTGCAAAAGGCGTTTTACCCCATAGTTTAGACGGTATTTTAGAACGAGAAAAAGATATTCATTATTCTAGCCGCTCCAAACGACAAACCCAATTGCATATGACGCAATATAATTTACGCAAAGCCATTTCAGAATTAGGAAAATTATTAACGAAAGAACAATTAAAATCAGAACAAGTGCAAAATATTTTAAATTTAGGTTTCGTCGGTCACTTGCATATCGCTCATATTATTTATCATTCGCCCACCGGGAAAGAATTGCATAGCAAAGATTATGAATTTTCTACGACGTCGATTCAACGGCGAATTGAAGATGGTTTTCAACATGCTTGTCGTCTATTGCAAGCAGGAAGAACCAAGTGGCTTGAGCAAATTCAAAGTAACGAACGAATTATTTTCACCCAGGAAGAAGACGAATTAATTTTAACCACACTTTAACCACGAGGTAAATTATGAATAAATTAGCAGGTAAAGTCGCATTAATTACGGGAGCCGCCAGCGGAATTGGTAAGGCAATGGCAGAAAAATTTGCCGAGAATGGTGCCAATGTTGTTATCGCTGATATTGATTTAACTCATTCACAAGCCACAGCCACTGAGATTACTCAACGTTTCGATAAAGAAGCATTAGGTGTCAAAATGGATGTGACTTCATACGATGAAGTTAATGCCGGTGTAAATGCGGCAGTAGAAAAATTTGGAAAAATCGATTGCTTAATCAGCAATGCCGGTATCCAAATTATTTCATCGATTTTTGATTTTAAATTTGCCGATTGGAAAAAATTATTAAGCATTCATTTAGATGGCGGATTTTTAACAGCGCAAGCTTGCATGAATAGCATGCGCAAAACCGGTGGTGGTTCGATTATTTTTACGGGATCAGTGCATTCCGTAGAAGCCTCCAAAGAAAAATGCGCCTATGTTACCGCTAAACATGGATTAATGGGTTTAACACGAGCTATTGCTAAAGAAGGTGCGCCTTATAATATTCGTGCCAATTTAATTGCCCCAGGGTTTGTAAAAACGCCTTTGGTGGAAAAGCAAATTCCAGAACAAGCGCGTACTTTGCATATTTCTGAAGAAGACGTCATCAAAAAAGTGATGTTAGGGAATACCGTAGATGGCGAATTTACCACGGTGGATGATGTCGCCGAAACGGCATTATTTTTGGCAGGCTTTGAAACCAATGCCTTAACCGGTCAATCGCTTATTGTGTCGCATGGTTGGCATATGCAATAACGCAAATTATTCGCTGCTTATTTTATAATTCGCTTTGCCGCTATTTTCGCGAAATAATTGGTAACTATATTGCTTAAGCAATTACTCCAGCATCGGTAAATCAAGCTGTTGTTGGCGCGCACAGTCTTTGGCAATCTCATAACCCGCATCCGCATGGCGCATGACCCCCGTTGCTGGATCATTAAACAGCACACGTTCGATACGATCAGCCGCTTTTGCACTACCATCACACACAATCACCATGCCTGAATGTTGAGAATATCCCATGCCAACGCCGCCCCCATGATGAAGGCTGACCCACGTCGCGCCACTGGCGATAGTTAACATCGCATTTAATAACGGCCAATCGGAAACAGCATCCGAACCATCTAACATATTTTCCGTTTCGCGATTAGGACTAGCGACCGATCCTGAATCCAAATGATCGCGTCCAATTACAATCGGTGCACTTAATTCACCGTTTGCCACCATCTCATTAAAGGCTAAACCTAAACGCTGACGATCGCCCAAACCTACCCAACAGATCCGTGCCGGCAATCCTTGAAATTGAATTTTTTGAGCGGCCATATCTAACCAATGATGTAAATGCGGATCGTTAGGAATTAATTCTTTGACTTTTCGATCAGTTTTATAAATATCCTCTGGATCGCCCGATAACGCTACCCAGCGAAAAGGTCCAATACCACGACAAAATAACGGACGAATATACGCCGGCACAAAACCTGGAAAATCAAAGGCATTTTTCACCCCAACTTCTAAGGCCATTTGTCGTATATTATTACCGTAATCAAATACTGGAATGCCTTGCTCTTGAAAATTTAACATCGCCTGCACTTGCACAGCCATCGATTCTTTCGCTTGTTTAATCACTTTGTGTGGATCGCTTTGGCGTAAATGTTGGGCTTGTTCTAATGACCATCCACGCGGCAAATAACCGTTTAAGGGATCATGCGCACTGGTTTGATCGGTGACCATGTCGGGTTTAATGCCGCGGCGAATTAATTCTGGATAAATTTCTGCAGCATTCCCTAACAGTGCCACTGAAATTGCTTGCCCTTTGGCACAAGCTTGGTTAATTCGCGCCAGTGCTTCGTCTAATTGCGTGGTTTTAATATCGACATAGCGCGTCTCTAAACGCTTTTGAATTCGTGCGGGATCACACTCTACCGCTAAAATACTGGCTCCGGCCAGGGTTGCTGCTAAAGGTTGCGCGCCCCCCATGCCGCCTAATCCGGCAGTTAAAATCCATTTGCCTTGTAAATTACCCTGATAATGCTGGCGCGCGGCTTCGACAAAGGTTTCGTAGGTTCCTTGGATGATGCCTTGGCTGCCAATATAAATCCACGAACCCGCCGTCATTTGCCCAAACATCATTAAACCTTTTCGATCTAATTCATGAAAATGATCCCAGGTGGCCCAATGTGGCACTAAATTAGAATTTGCAATTAACACTCGCGGCGCATCTTCATGGGTTTTAAATACCCCCACCGGTTTGCCTGATTGAATTAATAAGGTTTCATCGTCATTTAAACGAGTTAACGTTTCGACGATTTTATCGAAGCATGCCCAATTGCGCGCTGCTCGCCCAAGTCCACCATAGACAATTAACTCTTCAGGTTTTTCCGCCACACTCGGGTCAAGATTATTCATTAACATTCGGAGTGGTGCTTCGGTGAGCCAACTTTTTGCCGTTAAGCGTGTTCCAGTGGGCGCATGAATTTGACGATGATGATCCGTGGTAGTAGCCATCGATAAAACCTCAATTTAAATTTTCACTTTGCCTGCGAACGGTTTCGCAGAAGCAACATCCTAGCGGGTTAAATACCGTTGCACTGCGCTCACGATATTTCTTTGCATGCTATTACACATCGGACGTTCTGACAAATAGAATGCATCATACCAACTTTCTCTAGATGACAACTCACCAAAAATTTCGCTACACTTGATGACTTATACTTTAGCACTAAGGATGGGTATCATGAAATTGCGAGTGTTACTACTAAACATCGTCTTATTATTGCCAATATGGGGTTATGCAAACGTTGAATTACGCCAAGGACATCCCAATCATTACACCGTTAAACCTGGGGATACCTTATGGTCGATCTCCTCGAAATTTTTAAAATATCCCTGGCAATGGCCGTTAATTTGGCAAAATAACCCACAAATTACTTATCCCACCGAATTATATCCAGGCGATGTCTTAGAGTTGCATCTCCAAAATGGCAAACCGTTAATGAGTTTGGTAAGCACTAAAGGCACCATTAAACTCACGCCCCAGACCCGCGTGATGCCGCTCGAACATCCCATCCCAACCATTCCCGTTGAAGATATTTTATCGTTTTTATCGAAAAGTCGCGTCATGTCCAAACGCGAATTACTGAAAGCACCTTATATTATTTCATTTGTGGGTGAACATGTGGCAGGCGGTGCCAATAGTGAAATTTATGTGCGTTCAATCCCTTCTCAACGCACCAAAATGTTCACTATTTATCGGCCAGGGAAAGAATATAAAAATTTGAAAACCAAAACTCCCTTGGGTTATGAAGCCAGTTACATTGCCCAAGCACAATTAGTGCGGGCAGGCGACATTGCCACATTAGTCATTAAACAATCTACCAGTGAAGCATTAGTTGGCGATCGCTTATTCCCTGCCGAAGAAAATGAATTTACCACCAATTTCATGCCTCATGCCCCCAATATTCCTATTAATGCCGATATCATTGCGGTATTGAGTGATGGTATAACCCAAATTGGGCAATGGAATTCTGTCGTGTTGGATCAAGGAAAATTGCAAGGCCTGCGCATTGGCGATGTGTTGGAAATTTATCGGCGCGGGCGCACCATTATGGATCCGGTAAATCAGCAGCGTCGAGACAAGCGCGTCACCTTACCGAATCAACTCGCAGGTCAAGCCATGGTTTATCGGGTATTCGATAATGTTAGTTATGCGTTAATTCTTAATGCTCATATTGCGATCCATCTTGGAGATAAAGCGACCAACCCAGATGAAGGACAACAGAATTCTCCGCAATTAACGAATAATGATCATCACACCCTTAAACACGGTGTTTATATTAAATAATATTGAGGAAACTATGGAAAATAACCGGCTATCCCTCGATTATTGGTTAGCGCTACATCACATTCCTGGCTGTGGCATTGCTACGGTCAAAAAATTATTGGCTGCTGTTGATAACAACGTCGAACAAATTTTTACTCTGCGCGATCCAGAGTTAACCGCACTAGGTATTCCCATTTCAATCCGTGCCCAAATTCAACGCCCCGATTGGCAGAAAGTCGATGAAGCATTAAATTGGGCACGAGAAACACACAGTCATCTTGTGGCATTTGCCGATCCCAATTATCCTCCTTTACTCAAACAAATTAATGCGGCACCCTTAATTTTATATGCGCAAGGTTTAGTGGAATGCCTAACCAAACCGCAACTCGCGATTGTGGGCAGCCGCCAACCCAGTCAGCACGGGATTTCCATTGCCCATAATTTTGCAAAACAGTTAAGCCAACAAGGTTTAATCATCACCAGCGGATTGGCAGCGGGGATTGATACCGCTAGTCATTTTGGAGCCATTAATCATCACTACCCCACGATTGCCGTCATGGGCACCGGCTTAAATCATATTTTTCCAGAAAAAAATCGTAATCTCGCAGCGAAAATTCGTGAACAAGGAGTGCTCATCAGTGAATTCACTCCACAAACACCACCACGTGCCGAAAACTTTCCGCGCCGTAATCGCATTATTAGTGGCATGTGTGTCGGCGTGTTGGTCGTAGAAGCAGCATTGCGTAGCGGCTCGCTTATCACCGCGCGTTATGCCAACGAACAGGGTCGTGAAGTCTTTGCCGTTCCTGGTTCGATTAATAATCCATTAAGCCAAGGCTGCCATGAATTAATTCGTCAAGGTGCTAAATTGGTTAGTAACATCAACGATATATTAGTTGAACTCGGTATGTTATTACAAACCACGCTCACTATTGAGGACGAAAAATTGATCACTGTGCAAGACCCCCAACAACAAAAAATTTTGGATTTATTACACTATGAAAGCCTAAGCGTTGATCACATCGTCGCGCACAGCGGCCTTGAAAGTGATAATGTTGTAAGAATACTACAATCGCTGGAATTAGACGGATTGATTCAATCCAACCCCCACGGTTACGAGCGCATTCTTCGCTAAATCTTGGTGTCAATGGCGTTTCGTAATTAGGGGTAGCTTTCTCTGCGTAAGTGGAGTAATTTATTAGCCAATCAATTTAAACGTATTTAGCAGTCGACAACTTAGGTAGCACATGAAAGAAAGCATGTTAGATGTGTTAATGTATTTATTTGAAAATTACATGAGCAATAATTGCGAAGTTCATCGCGATCACGATGAATTGATCCAAGAATTAGAAGCGGAAGGTTTTAATTTAACGGAGATCCATAAAGCCTTTCATTGGTTGGAGGATTTGTCTGAGCTACAAAATAAAAGCGAAGCGTGGACAAAATCGTCTTATCGCCCAGCCCTACGGATTTTTTCATTCGATGAAACCGATAAATTAGGTGTAGAAGGAACGGGATTTATTTTATTTCTGGAGCAAATTGGCGTACTCAATTCCGCGACGCGAGAATTAGTGATTGACCGCGCGATGGCTTTGGATGGTGATGAAATTGATCTCGCACGTTTAAAATGGGTAATATTAATGGTTCTGTTTAATTTCCCAGGCCAAGAAGCGGAACTGGCATGGATGGAAGACTATGTTTTAGATAACCGAAAAAATGGACTGCATTAACACATGAGTAAATCATTAGTGGTGGTGGAATCTCCCGCCAAAGCCAAAACCATTAAAAAATATTTAGGCAAAGACTTTGAAGTTTTGGCGTCTTACGGTCACGTTCGCGATTTATTACCCAAAGAAGGTGCGGTAGATACGGCACATGATTTCGCCATGAAATATCAAATCATCGATCGTAACAGTAAACATGTCGATGCCATTCGCAAAGCGATTAAAAATGTCGATAATCTCTATCTCGCTACCGACCCGGATCGTGAAGGAGAAGCCATTTCCTGGCACGTCTATGAATTACTCAATGAAAAAAAAGCCTTAAACGACAAAAATGTTAAGCGCGTAGTTTTTCACGAAATTACTAAATCCGCCATTCAACACGCTGTGGAACATCCCCGCGAAATTTCTATGGCTCTAGTCAACGCCCAACAAGCGCGGCGCGCGTTAGATTATTTAGTAGGATTTAATTTATCACCCTTGTTGTGGAAAAAAATTCGCCGTGGTTTATCCGCAGGGCGTGTGCAAAGTCCGGCATTACGTTTAATTGTGGAACGTGAAAAAGAAATAGAACAATTTAAATCTGAAGAATATTGGACACTCCAAGCCGCCGTCGATAAAGATCAGGCCGAATTTTTAGCTAAATTAAATTTATACGAACATAAAAAAATCGAACAATTTAGCATAACGAATACTGAACAAGCCCATCAAATTAAACAGCAGATTGAACAATTAGCCAAAGGCCAATTAACCGTTACCAATGTAGAAAAAAAACAACGCAAACGTAATCCAGCCGCACCCTTTATTACGTCGACATTACAACAAGAAGGGGTGCGTAAATTAGGATTTTCCGCGAAACGCACGATGATGATGGCTCAACAGTTATATGAAGGAATTGACACCGGCGAAGGGTCCGTCGGTTTAATCACTTACATGCGCACAGATTCCACCGCCTTATCTGCTGAAGCCGTAGAAGAAATTCGCCATTATATTGAAAAAACCTATGGTAAAAATCATCTGCCGGATGAAGCGCGTATTTTTAAAACCAAATCTAAAAATGCGCAAGAAGCACATGAAGCCATTCGTCCAACGTCAATCGCGATTACCCCGGATTCAATCAAAGATAAATTAACCGTCGATCAATACAAAGTGTATAGTTTAATTTGGAAACGTGCACTGGCCTGCCAAATGATCCACGCCACAATTGATGCGGTAGCTATCGATCTGACGTGCGCGGAAGGCATTAATTTTCGAGCCAATGGTTCAACCATCGCAAATCCAGGATTTATTTTAGTTTACCAAGAAGATAAAGACGATAAACCCATCAGTGACGAGGAAGGAAAAATTCTTCCCCCGTTAGAAAAAGGCGATGTTGTTAAACTGCATGAAATTAAAGCCGAACAACATTTTACTGAACCACCGCCGCGATATAGTGAAGCCACCTTAGTCAAAGCCTTAGAAGAATTTGGTATTGGCAGACCCTCCACCTATGCATCAATTATTTCTACCTTGCAAGATCGTGAATATGCCATTTTAGATAATAAACGTTTTAAACCGACGGATGTCGGCGTGGTGGTTAATAAATTTTTAACCGAACATTTTACCAATTATGTTGATTATGACTTTACCGCGAAATTAGAAGATCAACTCGATGAAGTCTCGCGCGGTGAAAATGATTGGATACCCTTACTCAAACAATTTTGGTCGCCCTTTAAAAACCAAGTCGACTTTGTGGATGAAAATGTGCAACGCAAAGATGTCACCCAAGAAGCGCTTAATGAAAATTGTCCCAAATGCCAAAAACCATTAACATTGCGTTTAGGCAAGCGCGGACGTTTTGTGGGTTGCAGTGGTTATCCCGATTGCGATTATACCCGTAATATGGAAGGCGATGGTGAAACAAGTGAACCCGAAATTATTGCCGATCGTAAATGTCCGCAATGCACTTCCGATTTAGTGATCCGAGTTGGACGTTATGGAAAATTTATTGGTTGCAGCAATTATCCCAATTGTAAACACATGGAACCGTTGGAAAAACCGGCAAATACTGGCGTCACATGTCCCGAATGTCGTGAAGGCAATTTATTAAAACGTAAATCACGTCGAGGAAAAATTTTTTATTCCTGTGAACGTTACCCTAAATGCGGTTATGCCATCTGGAATGAACCCATCCAAGAAACCTGTCCTAATTGTGCCTGGCCAATTTTAACCATTAAAATCACGAAAAAAAATGGCACCGAAAAAGTCTGCCCCCAACAAGAATGCAAATTCAGCGAAGCAATGGATTCCACACCGTAGCGTAAACGTAGCCTGGAACAGAGCGCAGACGTAGCCTGGAACAGAGCGCAGACGTAGCCTGGAACGGAGCGCAGCGGAGATCCAGGATCGAAGTTTTAAAATTTCACCGATCCTGGATCTCCGCTGCGCTTCGTTCCAGACTACACCAAACAACATTAAAATTTTTTTCAATTTTGTAATAATTGGTTAAGAATTATTCTATAGACTGAAAATTAACACTACTCATCGATAAGCAAGAATGCCGAAAGCTGTAGCGAAATATGTAGTCAGTGATATCGACAGAACTTTAGTTCTCTCTTCTTCATCTGAAGAACATGCCTTATCGAAACCCTTAATAAAACGCATCTCCCAATCTCACGTTATTGCTTTTCTACTTTGCACGCACAGAATGGTAAAAAGTTCACTGCTTCCCGATTCAGCTTATAATAATTTAAGTTTTTTCACTCATATAACCCGTTGCCAAAATAGCAACACTAAAAAACCATGGAAAGAAAAGCAAACCATCGCTCATATTAAACGTAATGCGGAAGCATTAACAGGAAAGGCCTGTTTGGCGGTTTCTACTCCTGAAGATCTATTAAGTTCTTGCGGAAAAAATTTTCATTTTCTTGAAAACTTAGAATTAAATTTTATTTATTCTGACAGCGGCTATCCGTATGTGGAAATAACAGATTATTTACATCACGATGACAATGAGCCTTATCTATTAGAAAGAAATGGTGCAAAAATTTCATTAGCTGTGATTAAGCGACATATAGATCGCTTTTTAACACAAGAAAATCAGCTATACATGCGTCTTGAAAATGCAATTTTTCTTGGCCATATTCCGAATATTGAATCCATGGTATCTCGATTAGAATGCAACTATCAATTACCGTCTACAATTCATCCTCATACTGTACCATTAGAACACTGTTTCTCAGCGCCCAGCATGAGTCGAGAAAATCCTTTGATGCAAGCTGGTAAAAATCAGCAATTTCTACAAATTGCCCAATACTTGTCAAATCGACATACTTCTGAAGAAATCATACTAATTGACATTTATGATGATAGTGAAGAAAGCGTTTTAAACTATCTTTACTTATTTGCCACGAATGAATTACCAAATAATGTAATCTTTCGCATTTATCAATATGATTATCACCACGATGCTAATCCATTTAAACCCAATAGATTATTATTTAACCCCGCATTCATTGACCAAGAAAAATTAGAGCTTTATGAAGCTTTATTTAAAGCAGAAATCGCGAATAACGAAGATGCTTATTATCTTGAGCAAGATCATCAAGGTCATTATATTAAACCCCTGTTGCGAGATGAATTAGATCATATTATTGGCATATCTCAACCGCAGGTCAGCCAAGTATTGATCGACCTAGCTTTTGAAATTAACCAAACATTAATACCGCTTAATTCGGAATATTTGAACTATACTGAAAACAAAAGCAAAGAGGAAAACCAAAACCATACTATAGTAGACGAATTATTTTATAGAAAATACAAGAAATTGTTAGAAATTACATTGACTGAAAAAGTCAAAACCATGATAAACCAATCCCTTCTTAGTACAGACTCTCCAGTATTAGATTTTATCATTAAGCTGCTTCCTCATACCCTACCTTTTCGCAAAGGAATCCTTGAACTTAGAGAATTATGGGAGAAAATAGAATTTAAAAATAACCATCTTTCCTATCAAGATATCATTACTCCAACTATGCAAAAAAAATTGATGGAAAAATATCAACAATTATTAACGGATTTAATTTATTTTCCTACTAATTTCAAAAAAATTGAAGAACAAATTAGTCATTTTAAAGAGATTATTCATAAAATTATTAACTGTCAAAAGCAATTGACACACCATTTGGGCGCAGTAGACTGGAGAGCTGTAACTCATAATAATAAATTCTTTACGGTCTTATATGGTTATAGTCAAAATACTATAAATCAACTCATTAATAATAATTCATTACCTCAACAATTTGATGATATTATTTTTTTGGGTGGGGAAATACTGAGAATTCAAAAATTTCTTAAAGCTGCTGACTACTTTTTTCTACCATTGCTTAACCGAGTAAAATTCACTATCGTCAATGTAATATTACACAATAGTCCTGTAAGCCATATTGAACTGCAAAAACTCTTAGTGAATCTGATTAAAAGATCTTTACACTGTGTGTGCAACTTTGTGGATCTCGATGTTAAGGTTAACATTACCGCACTCTCTCATCTCTGGATCAATAAACCGATAAGCTTGCGTGAATATATCAAAAAAATGATTGTATGGGATTATAGCAAAGCCGAGAAGTTGTTAACTGCGATTGATAATAAAGATCAAGCCGCTTTTGTGGAGGCATTGGAGCTCAGACGAAACTCTGCTTGTGGCATTCTCCCCACATTAGGAAAAGAAATTTATGCCAGAGTATTAAATCAAAATCAAAAACTTAAAGACCTCAGAGCTTCTCCATTAGCCGAACCTTTTATAAAAAATGATGAGATTGAACTTCAAATTAAAAAGTAA
>JAHCLG010000012.1 GCA_026125385.1 Legionellales bacterium | reverse complement strand
CTCAGCATAGCGAATTGTCAACACGCCCTAAAAAATAAAAATTATGTGCTTAAAATTTTTAATAGATCCATTAGTAAACTACTTGCACCAAATCGCAATGTAGTGGGTTGAATAAATGCTTTGCCTAAAATGTGTTCCGCAAAATAAAGGTATTGCAACGCTTGTTGGCCTTTGCTAATTCCACCTGACGCTTTAAACCCGACTGTTCCACCCTGATCTTTTATTGCGGTGAGCATGGCAAAAGCCGCTTGCAAAGAAGCGCCTTGTTGAATTTTTCCCGTCGAAGTTTTAATGAAATCCGCACCACTTTCTATACAATCTAGGCTTGCTTGATAAATTAAATTCGGATCGCTGAGTGCACCGGTTTCTAAAATGACTTTTAAAACAACTTGCGGACCACAAGTTAATTTACAGGCTTTAATAAATTGCGATACTTGCGCAGTGTGTCCTTTCAGATAATCTTGATAAGGCATTACCACATCAATTTCATTTGCGCCTTGTTCAATGGCAAGATGGATTGCTTGTGTGACTTCTTCAAAATGGCCTGTTCCAGCGGGAAAATTGGCTACACTGGCAATCTTGATTTGAGCATCAGTAACAGACTGTTTGACTAACGGTATGAATTTTTCATAAACACAAATAGCTGCCACGTGACCATAAGGAGTCGCAGCTTGTTGGCTTAAGGCAATAATGTCATCGGGTTTTGCCTCGAGATTTAAATTCGTTAAATCTAATAAGCGAATTAATTTTTGTGCGTGATTAGCATTACAAATCACATGCTCACTTTCTCGCAGTAATTCTTTAAAGAAATTATTATTCATCGGCATCGCGTAAACTACCTGCATAAGCCAAAATTAATTTTTCAAGTTTTGGTGCCGTTAAGCTACCAAACTTCAGCGTTTCTTCGTGAGATAATTTCCCCGCTTTTTTCATGCCAGCGGCAAAATTGGTAATGGCTGAAATAACCGCAACATTTAATCCACAATGACGAGCAATAATCACGTCAGGAACGGTGGACATACCCACAGCATCGCCGCCTAAAAAGCGAAATGCCCGAATTTCTGCGGGTGTTTCAAAGGCAGGACCACTCACGCCGACATAAATGCCCTGGGCTAATTTAATGCCTAAATGTTTCGCCGTGGTTAAAATCATATTGCGCAGGCGTGGGCTATACGCATCTTCCATCGAAACAAAACGCTCGCCAAACTCCGCTTCGTTAGGCCCAATTAAAGGATTATCGAATGAAAAATTAATGTGATCGATGATAAGCATTAATTCCCCTGGGGGCACATCTTCTCGTAATGAACCGGCAGCATTAGTGATTAATAAATCTTGCACGCCTAATAATTTTAAGGTGCGGATCATATTTTTTAATTCGTTGACATGGCCTTGTTCATAACGGTGCATTCGCCCTTGTAAACACGCTACGGTTGCACCGTTTAAATTACCAATGATTAAACAACCACTGTGCCCTTCGACTTTTGTTTCAGGAAAACCTGGTAATTCTTTGTAATCAAGAGTGATAGGATCGCGAATGGTTTTGGCGATTGCGCTTAAGCCAGAACCAAGAATGATACCTAATTTTGGTTTTAATTCTCCAATTTTTGATTGAATTACTTCACAGGCTTGGTGAGGAAAAGACATGGTCATATTGATTTCTCCAAATTTTCAGAGCCAAATGCATAAGGCAATAATTCATTTAATTTGAGGGTTTTTACTACGCCCTGACTTTGACATAAATGCACTAACGTGGTGGGCTCCGCAAATTCGCTGATGCGCTGTAAGCAGGCGCCACACGGAAAACAGAGAATGTGATCTTGGCCAAGAATTAAAATTTCTTTAATTTCTTGTTCGCCCGCTGTAATCATTTGAGCAATTGCACTGGTTTCAGCGCACGCCGTTAATGAAAATGAGGCATTTTCATAGTTACATCCCGCGTATAAATGGTCTTGGCTCGATTTAATACAACAGCCAACGGCAAAATTGGAATAAACGCAGTAACTATTTTTTTGTGCGGCTTGTGCCAAATCAAACATTTCATCAATATTCGACATATGGTAATCTCGGTAGTTAATCACTTTATTCAGGTGCGCCCATTCTAACAACGACGGAGTCAATATGAAAGCTTATCACTGCTTAGAAGAACATTTTCAACGTATCGATCATTTACAACAGCTCAGCAATATTGTCTCTTGGGATGAGTCTGTGATTATGCCCGCAGGCAGTGGCAATTCACGCAGTCGTGCGATTGCAAGTTTGCATGGCATTATTCACGAAATGACCGTCGATAAGCGGATTGCTGAGTGGCTTTCCCAGGCAAAACAAGAAAATTTAGACGATCCCTGGCAACAACGTAATTTGGCATTAATGGAAAAACACTATAAGAACGCTACCTGTATTCCAGCCGCATTAATCACTCAAAAAACCCAAGCAGCGTTAGCGTGCGAGCAAGCATGGCGAAATTTACGAGCACAAAATAATTGGCGTGATTTTCAGCCTTTATTGCAAAAATCCTTTAATGCCATTCGTGAAATTAATGCTATCCGCGAACAAGAGTTCCAAAAAAATGGCTACGATTTATTAATCGACGAATATTCTCCCGATATTAACCAAGCCGTAATCGATCCGATATTTACTACGCTTAAAAATGCATTACCCAGTTTAATCCAGAAAATTATTGCAAAACAACCCGCATTGCAACCTTTAGCAGGAACGTTTCCCATTGATCAGCAAAAACAATTAAGCGTGGCGTTAATGCAAACGATTGGATTTGATTTTAATTGCGGACGCTTAGATGTGAGTCATCATCCATTTTGTGGCGGTGTTTCAGATGATGTGCGAATAACCACGCGTTACAATGAACAAGAATTTATTTCTGCGGCGATGGCCGTGTGTCACGAAACGGGGCACGCCATGTATGAATTTGGTTTGCCACGTCAATGGCTCACTCAACCCGTGGGTAAACATTATGGAATGGCCGTGCATGAAAGCCAATCGTTATTGATTGAAATGCAAGTCTGTCGCAGTCGTGAATTTATGACTGTGATGGCACAACATGCTAATAAAATATTTGGAGTACGCGAAGGCTTAGATGAAAATAATTTATATCATCATTACACTCATGTTAAACCCAGTCTTATTCGTGTGGATGCAGATGCAGTCACCTATCCCTTACATGTGATCATGCGCTATGAAATTGAGAAAAAATTATTTAATAATGAAATTAATATTAGCGATTTACCAGCGATCTGGGATGAGTATATGAAAACATTTTTCGATCTTGATACCCGTAATAATTTTAAAGACGGCGTAATGCAAGATGTTCATTGGCCTTGTGGCGCATTTGGTTATTTTCCAGCGTATACCTTAGGCGCGCTCATCGCAGCCCAGTTATTTGATTGTGCAAAAAAGAAAAATCCTAAATTATTATCGCTGATCCAAGCAGGCGATTTTAGTGAATTATTTCACTGGCTACGTCCCACTATTCATAATCAAGGTTCTTTACTCACTTTTGATGAATTGATCCAGCAAGCGACGGGCGAAGCTTTAAATCCGCAGTATTATTTGCGTCATGTAGAGCAGTTAATAAACACAGATTGACTCATGACGTGCAATAGTCAGAAATATACTACTCACACTTGAATTTTAGGCTTTGTTGTCGAGTTAAAGCTACTCAGTTATGTATTCAGTATACATTCCTTCGTATCTTTAACTCGACGCCTCGCCTAAAATCCCATTGTTTTGAGTATAGAAATATTGATTGTTTCACTATCGTCCTCTACTTGGACGACTTGATTTTTTAAATCAATTTTATAATTGCTTAAAACTCGTCATTTTCCATACCCATCGTCGGCTCACTGCCTGCGCGAATGATGGCGATAAGGCTGCTGACTTTGGGGAAAATGCATTGACGGAAAAAATTCAAACAGTCGAGTTTAACCGCATAAAAAGGATCGGGAGTATCGGCACTTCGGGTTAAAGCAACAAAGCCCATGCGATACCACATATACCCAAAGCTGATAAGCCCTAATAAATGGGTGTAAGCGTAAGAGGCTGCGCCAATTAAATTAGGATCGCTCGCGCTGTTTTGAATAATCCAGTCGGTTAATTCGTGTAAGGCTTGGGTCGCGCGCTGCAAATCATGTTGTAAAAATTCTAATGCCACATGCGAATGCTGTTGCGTATAGTCGTGAATTTCTTCAATAAATAATTTTAATGTCGCCCCCTTATCCATTACAATTTTGCGTTTCATTAAATCGAGCGCTTGAATGCCATTGGCACCTTCATAAATTTGGGCGATTCGCGCATCGCGGACAAATTGTTCCATGCCCCATTCTCTAATATAACCGTGTCCACCTAAGACTTGTAATCCTAAGTTACACGCCTCTGATCCATAATCGGTGAAAAATGTTTTAATGACTGGCGTAAATAACGCCACCATGTTTGTCGCATATTCGTCATTGAGATGATGGGAACGATCGATATATTGCGCAAGCCATACTAATAATGCGCGAGCGGCTTCGTTGTGGGTGCGCATGGTTAAGAGCATGCGTCGCACATCGGGGTGAACAATGATCGGATCGGCATTTTGTTCGGGATATTGCGCGCCGGTAGCTGCGCGGCCTTGCAAGCGATCTTTTGCGTATTTTGCCGCATTTTGATAGGAAATTTCTGCTTGTGCTAAGCCTTGTAAACCAATGGCCAAACGTTCAATATTCATGACCGTAAACATGGCATTCATGCCTTTATTTAATTCGCCAATTAAATATCCAGTGGCATTTTCATAATTCATCACGCAGGTAGCAGAGCCTTTAATTCCCATTTTATGTTCGAGCGATAAACATTCTACGCCATTTTTTTCTGTTAATTTACCGTTTTCATCCACCAGAATTTTTGGAATTAAAAATAAACTAATGCCTTTCACTCCAGGAGGCGCATCTGGGGTGCGTGCTAAAACCAGATGAATAATATTTTCAGTTAAATCTTGATCGCCACCAGTAATAAAAATTTTGGTACCAGTGATGTTATAGCTGCCATCTGCATTAGGAAGTGCTTTCGTGCGCAATAAACCCAGATCGGTGCCGCAATGCGCTTCGGTTAAACACATAACGCCAGCCCATTGACCATTCACCATATTAGGTAAAAATTTATTTTTTATGGTGTCACTCGCATGAGTGTGAATGGCACGATAAACGCCATTGGTTAAACTAGGATAAAGACTAAAACTTAAATTACTGCTAGCCAGCATTTCTTCCATTAAACAACCTAACATGTGAGGTGCATTTTGCCCGCCATAATTAGGATCGGCGGTGAGTGAGGGCCAACCATTTTCGCAATAAGTGGCGTAAGCTTCTTTAAATCCTTTAGGAGTCAACACTTGGCGTTGTTCGATGCGACAGCCTTCTTCATCGCCTGATTGATTCAATGGAAATAATAAATTTTCATTCAGTTTAGCGGCTTCTTCTAAAATCGTATCGACTAAATCCACACCAAAATCAGCGAATGCCGGAATGGCATTCAGATGATGATTAATATCAAACACGTCGTGTAATAAAAATTGCATGTCGCGAATGGGGGCACGATAAATTGGCATGGCATTATCCTTCTAAACGATGATGATTTGGCGTGTTTAGTTTGCGTTTTGCGCGGCATTCGATAAAGCATGTCCGCCCGCAGAAAGATCTTGCCCAAATCCTTTGACGGTATTGCAACCAACTAGAGTGAAACAGCCAATGAATAGGATTGAAATAAGAATGGATTTCATTTTACGATCCTCATGATTTTTTAAGACAATGACTATATAAAACTTAGCGTAAAAATTAAAGAACTATTTTATCGAGTATTTTTGAGCCTGAAACGAACTTTGCTGTAGCCTGGAACGAACTTTGCCGTAGCCTGGAACTTCGCTGCGCTGCGATCCAGGAAAGGAAACTGAAAAATGAATACTGAATTTAATGTTAACCCTGGATTTCACTGCGTTCAATCCAGTCTACGGCAAAGCTCAATCCAGGATCGAAGTTTTAAAATTTCACCGATCCTGGATCGCAGCGCAGCGAAGTTCCAGGCTACATTTGCGCTCCGTTACAGGCTACGGCAAAGTTCGTTCCAGCTACAATTTAATCAGAACCACGGGATGCGCGTTTACGTTCATTTTCGGTTAATAATTTTTTACGAATGCGAATATGTTGTGGCGTGACTTCGACTAATTCATCGTCGTTAATAAATTCTAAAGCTTGTTCTAAACTATATTTTATGGCGGGTGTTAAAATAATATTTTCGTCACTTCCCGCAGCGCGCATATTGGTTAATTGTTTTGTTTTAGAAACGTTAACCACCAGATCATTATTACGAGAATGAATGCCGACTATCATACCTTCGTAAACTTCAGTTTGCGGACTCACACATAAACGTCCGCGTTCTTGCAAATTCCATAACGCATAAGCAATCGCCACCCCTTGCGCATTAGCAATTAATACCCCATTAAGGCGATTGGCAAAACTTCCCGATTTAATCGGTCCGTAATGATCAAACACGTGATACATTAAACCCGTACCTGAAGTCAACGTTAAAAATTCGGTTTGGAAACCAAATAAACCTCGTGAAGGGATAATATAATCTAAGCGTACACGACCATTACCATCAGGGGTCATGTTTTGTAAATCTCCTTTCCGTAAACCTAATTGTTCCATGATGCCACCTTGATGTTGTTCTTCCACATCGAGGGTGACCAATTCATACGGTTCCGATTTTATGCCATCAATTTCTTTGATAATTACTTCAGGTCGCGATACTGCTAATTCGTAACCTTCCCGTCGCATGGTTTCAATTAAAATAGATAAATGTAATTCGCCACGACCAGAAACGCGGAATTTATCCGGATCTTCAGTTTCTTCTACGCGTAACGCCACATTATGAATTAACTCTTGTTGTAAACGCGCACGCAGTTGGCGAGAAGTGATGTATTTGCCATCTCGTCCCGCAAAAGGAGATTTATTGACGAGGAAATTCATGGTAATGGTGGGTTCATCGACAGAGAGTGGCGGTAGCATTTCAATTTTTTGCGGAGAACAAAGGGTGTCAGAAATTTTTAATTCTTCAATGCCAGTAATGGCAATAATGTCTCCAGCACTGGCTTCTGGGATTTCTTCGCGTTGTAAACCACTGTAACCCAACACTTGTAAAATTCGACCTTGGCGAGTAGAACCATCGCGATTAATAATGGCTACCGGCATGTTTTTGCTGATTTTGCCGCGTTTAATGCGACCGATGCCAATTGCGCCAACATAGCTTGAATAGTCAAGGCTGGAAATTTGCATTTGTAAGGGGCCATCTAAATCGACATCGGGTGCGGGAACTCGACGAATAATGGTTTCAAATAAAGGCGTCATATCTCCTTCGCGGACGGAATCGTCTAAGCTTGCATAGCCTTGTAAAGCAGAAGTATAGATAATCGGAAAATCTAATTGTTGATCGGTAGCACCTAGGCGATCGAATAAATCGAATACTTGGTTGATGACCCAATCGGGGCGTGCTTGTGGACGATCAATTTTATTCACGACGACAATCGGGCATAAGCCTTGGGCAAACGCCTTTTGCGTGACAAAACGAGTTTGCGGCATCGGGCCATCGACCGCGTCCACCAGTAATAATACAGAATCGACCATCGATAAAATACGTTCAACTTCTCCACCAAAATCGGCGTGTCCTGGGGTATCCACAATATTAATACGGTAATCATTCCAAACAATCGAGGTATTTTTGGATAAAATCGTGATCCCACGTTCTTTTTCTAAATCGTTAGAATCCATGACGCGAGTGACGGTTTGGTTGCGCACGGCAATACTCCCGCTCTGCACGAGTAATTTGTCGACTAACGTGGTTTTTCCATGATCAACGTGAGCAATAATTGCAATATTACGGATGGATTCGGTTTTCATATCTATCATTCAACTGTCAAAAGTGAGCGATTATATACCTATTTCATCGGTAAATGCGAGAGTAGAGTCAGGAATGTTGGCAAACGCAAAAACTTGAATAGTGGTCTACACTATAAGTATAGGAGTAAAGAGCCCAGCTTGACGGGGGTGCCACATGAAAAAAATAGATTTACAGCCAACGATGACGGCGCAGTGGCATGCTTTAGTCAATGAAGCTCAACATCATACCCAGATTTATTTAAACGAAGATCTCGAAAGTTATTTAGTATTTTTATTAATTCGCTTTTCGCAACGACCTGAAATGGCCGGCGCTATTTTAGCCATGGAGTTTTTAGAAAGTTTACATTTATTGCGTCGTAAACGTGAAATACAATTACGCGATGTCGGCGATAAATGTTTATTATTTTCAGGATTATTCCCAGGTGTGGCACAAAAGCGCCAAGTCAGCGACGATTATTTTGTGAATATGGGACAAAGCGCTTATAGTTTATTAGCCGATGGTGATGAACAGTCTGCAAGATTATATAATAATTTATCAGTGGCTTTTGAAAATTTAATTACCGTGTTGCGCGCGATGCGCATAGATACTTGGCATTCGTCACCGACATCTGAAATGAATATCCTCGATTTGAATCAATTATTCGCGGACAAACCAACGGTATTGAATTAAGTTGTTGGAGTGTAAATCACATAGTTGTTAATCTAAAGAATTAGATTTGGCAAAAAAACCATTAAGCGATATTCATGCCATCTGCAATTTTTTACTCATTTTAGCTTGCAAGATACCCATGATCTTAAACTCATTCATGCTAATATGGTTTTTTTAAATTTAAATGATAACTCACTATGTTTCATCGCGACACCTATGCCGTAATTGGTTGGCCATTAAACCATTCACTTTCACCGCAAATTCATCAGTATTTTGCCAAGCAAACCGATCAAGATATCGACTATCTTAAATTGCCGTTATCCCCCATCGACTTGCAAAAAGGCTTTACCGATTTTTTTGCACAAGGTGGGCAAGGGGTAAATATTACGGTGCCCTATAAAGAAATTATTATTCCCTGGTTAGATAAGTGTTCTTCAGAGTGTGGGGCGGTGAATACCGTCTATTGGGATGAGCATAAAAAATTAACCGGTGAAAATACCGATGGGGCTGGATTTTATTATGATTTAATTGAGCATCAACACGTCGAGATTGCCGATAAACGCATTTTAATATGTGGTGCTGGGGGTGCCGTGCAGGGAATATTGCCTTATTTAATTGCAGCAAAACCTGAGTGTATTTTTATCGCCAATCGCAATGTCGATCGTTTAACGGCTTTAGCCACCCGCTTTCAACCCACGGACTTTACTTACGGAGACTATAACAATATCCCCGCACATGCGTTTGATATCGTAATCAATGCAACTTCGGCAAGTTTGTTTGCCGAAAATTTACCGCTACCCAAAACGTGTGTTACCCCAAACAGTCTGGCGTACGATTTAGCGTATTCTAATACCCCCACTTCCTTCCTCATGCAGATGCAAAATTATGGTGTTAAACACCGTTGTGATGGCTTTGGTATGCTCGTTGAACAGGCTGCCAGAGCTTTTTTGCGCTGGCGAGGGGTGAAACCAGACACAAAAATGTTGGTCAAAAACCGCAAAAATGCTATACAGTTGGAAAATTGACGCTGTGTGAGTTTTGATTGCATAAAATTTCAGAATTTACACCATTGTTTGCGATATGCCACATAACGTATCATGCACTCCAATGTGAAGGGACGATAACAAGCAGCTAAAATTACTGAGGTAAATGATGTTTGTTATAGTTAAACTTCTTGGCTTGCCCTTCCATGAACAGGCTCTCGCACTCACTATGATGTGTGTCAGCGATCTCGAGAGGTGGTAATGATGTTATCACCTCGATTACGGGTGGGTGCGAGTAGCCTTATTACGTGTGTTGGCGATCAACCGCAGTTTGTTATCGACGCCCTTTCTCAACAACAATCCGGTTTACAGCAAGATAGCGATTATCCCATTTTTTTAATGAAACTCAATCAGGATCAAGCGATCACGGCACCGATTTTATCATTAAAAACCTTATCATTTGCTGAGCGTATCGAAACCCTGTTGATGACATGTTTAAGACGACTTGTCGCCCATCAATTCGTGAATAAGCAACGTTCATTAAAAATTCATTTAATTTTATCCTTGCCACGTGCTGCGAAAAAAATAATCGAAGCAGAAAATTTAACGGCACGTATTAACCACGATATTTTTTTAGGACATCAATGCCATCTCTACCTGACGCAACAAAGCACCGCACAGATCATTCAACAAATTGAACAGAGTGGTGCAATTAGTAAATGGGATTATATTATTGTGGGGACAGTCGATTCATTAATAAATTTACAGGATATTGAACAATTGTTCCGATGTGGCCGCTTAATGACGATCCGCAATCGTGATGGAATGGTGCCAGGTGAAGCCGGGGTATTTTTATTATTCGAAAAAACGCGACAACGCCGCCCACAATGGCATTTTTTTCTAGACTCTCATGGAAATTATTTAAATGCTATTAAATTGATATTACGCAAACACCGTTTAGCCTTTCATCAATTAGACTATGTATTATTAAGCAACGGCACAGAAACTATTCAACAACTGGAATGGTTTCATTACGCCAAAGAATTAATGGGAGAAAATAAATTAGGACCACGCTTATTTTTCACCGGCAATTCCGTAGGACATTTGGGTACTGCCAATTTTTCTTTATTAATCAGTGCAGCGCAAACTTTGTGTGATCAAGGTAGTGGGCATATTTTAATTATCGATCGTCATGCGTTTACCCGCGAATTAAGCTTGGGATTATTAATGGCTTCCCGCTAAGTTTAGTGTCTGTTCAAAGTCTCTAAACTTGAGTCAGAAGGTGTCGATTTTCGAGCATTGGCGCACAGAAAATCGACAGTTTATGATCACGTATGGAGACTTTGCAGGCTCTTAGGGTGCGGCATTTGCTATAATCACCTCGCGCATGACGTCAGTTGTTTTATGCATCATGCGGATATTATGAATGCAGGCTAAATTAAAATATAAATTTTGTTTTTCTTTAAATAAATAATGTAAATAGCCGCGTGAATAATGTTGGCACGTGTAACAATCACACTGTTCACAAATGGGTTTATCATCACTCGCATATTGGCTTTTTTTAATGAGTAAACGCCCGCGATCTTCTTCGCTATGAAAATATAGCCAATCCTCTTTAATTTGCGGATGGCCGCAATAGAGTGCGCCGTGGCGGGCATTGCGAGTGGGGGCGACACAATCATAAATATCAATTCCCCATTGACTCACTTCAATTAAATCTTGCGGAAATAATCCTACTCCCATGGTATAGCGAGTTTTTTGTTGGGGAATACTAGGTTCTAGCCACGACAAAATTTCCTTGGTTTTTTCCATATCATAGCCAATTGCCTCACCGCCAATGGCAATGCCATCCAGTTCCATCGCTAAAATCACTTCACAACTTTGCTGGCGTAAATCGCGAAAACTTCCGCCTTGGATAATGCCAAATAAGGCTTGGGGATAACCATACGCGGAGAGTGGATTTTCAAGATGAAATAATTTGGAATGCTCTAACCAAGCATGCGTGCGCTTTAAGGCTTGCTCAGCCACTTTTCGCCCGCCCTCTTCGGGAGTGCATTGATCAAACGCCATAATAATATCGGCACCAATAATTTTTTGAGCACTCAGCGACGATTGCGGCGTTAAATGCAACATTTTTCCATTAATGGGATGTTTAAAATGCGCACCCTGATCGTCGATTTTACAGATTTTTTGATTACGCGATAAACTGAATACTTGATAACCGCCGCTATCGGTTAACATGGGTGCATGCCAATTCATCAAGTGATGCATGCCACGCAATTGTTGAATAATTTCCATACCAGGTGCAAGTAACATATGATAAGTATTGCCACCTAAAATAATTTGCGATCCCGCGTCTTTTAATTGTTCGACACTCATACAATTCACTGCCGCACGGGTGCCAACCGGCATAAAACAAGGCGTAATAAATTCACCGTGAGCAGTCGTGACTTTAGTCACACGAGCGGGGTAACGTCGATGTTGCGCTAAAATTTCAACTTGAATAGCGGGATTGGACTGTGTCATGTTAATTTTACCTTTTATACTAGATTATTTGCTGTGGTAATAATGTGATGTGGAGTAATGTGTTGCAAACAATTTAAATGGTGCAGTGGACATTCGCGTTGAAAACAAGGGCTACACGATAATTCTAATGAAACGATATGGGCGTGTTGACTTAACGGTGGCGTGTAATGGGGATCGCTTGAGCCATAAATTGCGATTAATGGACGGGCTACACTCGCTGCAATATGCATTAATCCAGAATCATTACTAATAATTAAATTAGCGAGTGCCATTAAATCGATGGCTTCAGTTAAACTTGTCATCGATAAATCCTGACAACGATGATGGCAGGCAGATTGGATTTGATCATGTAAATTTTTTTCAGCCTTACCGCCTAACAGCCACACTTGCCAATCACGTTGCAAATAATCATTGGCCACTTCTGCAAAATGTGAAATCGGCCAACGTTTGGCAGGGCCATAGGCAGCGCCTGGGCAGAGAATTAAAATAGGTTTTTCTGTCGCTAAATGATATTTTTTTAAAGTCAGCGCTTGAGCATTTTTGTCGACGGTTAATGCAGGCCATGGGAGTGTTGCTGGAAGTGGCGTATTTGCGGGAGAAGCCAATAAGGCAAAACGTTCCACTAGTGATGGATATTTTTTTTTATTTAATAAACGCCTATCGTTGATTAAACCATAACGGCATTCGCCCCGATAACCTCGACGCTGTGGGATTTTTGCCAGCCATGGGATTAATGCGGATTTAAAGGAGTTAGGTAAAATGATAGCTTGTTGGTAGTGATTTTTTTTAAGCTGCTGGGCAAATTGATAGCGTTGTGCTAAACCGAGTTTGCCATGAGCAATTTTAAATTCCAAACAGGCACGAATTTCCGGCATGCGAGATAATAGCGGCGCACACCAGCTTGGCGCAATGACATCAATGTTGGCTTCGGGTTGACGTTGTTTTAATAAACGATATAACGATTGTGCGATCACCATATCGCCAATCCACGCCGGACCGATAATTAAAATATTATTATTCACTCTACCTATTTCACTTAAATTAAAAAAAATCTCATATGACCTGGATTGAAGCATAAGTGCAAAGCCAGGAAAAATAGACTCATGTTAGGGCGTGTTGACAATTCTACTCTGCTGGCCGTATCTCGTTGATTTTTTGTGCTCCGCTGCTCATTTACTTCGTGTAAACTGCGCGTTAGTGCTCAAAAATCAACAAGCTACGTCTCAGCATAGCGAATTGTCAACACGCCCTAGATGTTACGTACTCAATCCCGTTTAAGTAGCGATGGCCACTTTTATTTCAAATGAGACACCCCGACTACTTCTTACCCTCTATAGCAGATAATCTTGCATTTACCCGTTATAGAAGGTATTATCAAAATATCCGCTACAAAGGGTAAGCAGCATGAGACGTATTCACTCACCTAAAGAATTAGCGCTAATGGTAGTTGAAAAACGTAAGAAATTAAAGTTGTCTCAATCCATGGTGGCTAAACAAGTAGGATTGAAACAACAAACCGTTTCAGCGTTTGAAAATAAACCAGAAAGCACCAAGTTAGAAACTCTATTTCAAATTCTATCAGCGGTGGAAATGGATATCACTTTATTGTCTAAAACAGAGGTGATTGCTGAAGATAAGCAATGGCGTGAAGAGTGGTGAATATGCAAAACGCCCGTAATGAACTTAATGTTTTTATGAATGGTGTCTTGATTGGCACTGTGACAAAAAAATCTGCTACTTCGCTTATGTTTCAGTATCATAAGGATTGGCTAACGACAGCCGGTGCACGTCCCATTTCTTTATCGTTGCCATTAACCGATATGCCGTTCACCGGTGATGAAGTGTATCATTTTTTTGATAATCTACTGCCAGATAATCCTCAAATTCACGCACGTATTCAAGCGCAATTTCATCTCAATACTCATCATCCATTCGATTTACTAGCAGCAATTGGCCAAGACTGCGTAGGTGCAATACAACTCAGTGCGAAATTCGAAGAAAATAATCATTTGATGAAATACCAGCCATTAACCATACGGCAAATTGCTAATATTTTAAGAAATATTTCAGTTTCTCCTTTAGGTATGAGTAAAGACTATCGGGATTTTCGAATTTCAATTGCTGGTGCTCAAGAAAAAACAGCTTTTTTATTTTGGCAAAACACATGGAATCTCCCGCAGTTTTGCACTCCCACTACGCATATTTTTAAATTACCCATTGGTTATCTTCATCATCAGCAGTTCGATTTACAAGACAGTTGTGAAAATGAATGGATATGTGCGCAAATTGTTAAAGCTTTTGGTTTGCCCGTCGCTGAATGTGAAATAAAATATTTTGAAGATGTAAAAGTATTAGTGGTGAAACGTTTTGATCGAAAATTGTCACAAGATAAAAATTATATTTTACGATTGCCACAAGAAGATTTGTGTCAAGCACTTGGTGTTTCTTCACATCTAAAATATCAAGCAGATGGTGGACCTAGTATTAAATTAATAATGAAATTATTATTAGGATCAAAAGAACCCAGTAAGGATCGAGAAATATTTTTTAGCGCGCAAATAATTTATTGGCTATTGGCCGCAATTGACGGGCACGCCAAAAATTTTAGTATTTTTTTAGAAGCAGATGGTCAATATCAACTCACGCCATTATACGATATTATGTCAGCCTATCCACTCTTGGATTCGAATCAATTACAAAGAAAAAAGACTAAGATGGCAATGGCCTTAGTTGGTAAGAATAGCCATTATCATTGGCATGAAATGACACGCCGGCATTTTTTAAGTACGGCTAAATTTGCAGGTTATTCACAAGAGCTTGCTGAAAAATTGTTAACTAACATTCTTGATAAAATTGACTCGGTTATTGATGAAGTATCTCAAAAAATAACCGATGACAACTTAAAAAAAACTGCCGATCTTATTTTTGCTGGATTGCTACAAGCCAGGAAAAAATTAATTATTTCTCAATAAAATCAGTCAAGATATACTCAGCTTCGCAATAAGGACACACTTCACGTCCTGTTTGTTCAATCGGTAAAAAAACTCGCGGATGTGCATCCCATAAGCGCATTTCTTTGGTGGGGCACGAGAGTGGCAAATCAGCGCGAGTGATTTCGTAACGCCGTTGAGTGTTGGCGGGCTTCGTTTGTTCAAACATGGCGAATCATCCTTTATGAAAAGTTATAGGAAGTAAACATACCAAATCTTCTCGAGTAATGATAGAATCGTGCAGCTTCTTTTGGGGAAGAATTTTTGTATCTAGATGGAACAACTCGAACATGCACGGTGGGAAATATGCTGAAAAATAATTTATTGGGAAAGTTAAAGGATAAAACAGCGTTAATTGGTATTGTGGGATTGGGTTATGTTGGTTTACCTTTAGCCCTACGCTATAGCGAAGTCGGATTCAAAGTACTTGGGTTTGATATCGATGCCAAAAAAGTCGATGATCTTAATCGTGGTCAGTCCGAAATTAAACATATTTCTCACGATGTTGTGGCCACCGCGATTCATGCGGGTTTCCGTGCGACCGTTGATTTCAAACAAATTGCTCAGGTGGATGCAATCATTTTATGCGTTCCTACACCACTTAATAAATATCGCGAGCCAGATTTAAGTTATGTCATTAATACTGTCGAGAATATTTTACCTCATCTTCGCAAAGGGCAAGTATTATCGCTTGAAAGTACCGTTTATCCTGGTACCACTGAAGAGGAATTACTGCCACGTCTCCAAGCAAAAGGATTTGCAATCGGGCATGATTATTTCTTAGTTTATTCTCCTGAGCGCGAAGATCCCGCCAATCCCGATTTCTCCACCGCCAGCATTCCTAAAGTCTGTGGGGGCAGTTGTCCGGCGTGTTTAGAAATTGGTATTGCACTTTATGATCAAATTGTTTCTCAAGTCGTGCCGGTGAGCTCAACCAAAGCAGCAGAAATGACGAAATTATTAGAAAATATTCATCGTGCTGTAAATATTGGTTTAGTGAATGAAATGAAAAAAGTGTGCACGGCGATGGATGTGAATATTTTTGAAATTGTGAATGCCGCAGCGACCAAGCCATTTGGTTTTGTGCCTTATTATCCTGGCCCTGGTATTGGTGGGCATTGCATACCTATCGATCCCTTTTATTTAACCTGGAAAGCCCGCGAATATGGGATTCATACTCGTTTCATTGAATTAGCGGGAGAAATTAATAGTAGCATGCCGCATTGGGTGATTGATAAAACCATTGAAGCGATGAATGCGCGAGGTAAGCCTATTAAAGACAGTAAAATGTTAATTTTAGGCATTGCGTATAAAAAAAATGTCGATGATATGCGTGAATCTCCTTCGCTAGAATTAGTTGAACTCTTATTAAACAAAGGCGCCCAAGTGGATTATAGCGATCCTCATGTGGAAGAATTTTCTCATATGCGTAAATACGCTGATTTACACATGAAAAGTGTCCCTCTAACGCCAGAAATATTAGCACACTACGATTGCGTCGTTATTGCCACGGCACATAAGGCATTTGATTGGCGGTTAATCAAAAATCATGCTCAATTAATTGTTGATACCCGTGGAGTTTATTATCAGGAATCGGCTGAACATATTATTGCTGCTTAGAGGAGATAATTAATGTCATCCCAACTTATAAACGATCGTAAAATTCGGATAGGTTTAATCGGTTACGGCCAAATTGCTAAAAAACATATTAAAGCGATTCGTGAGTTAACAGATGATTTATCGTTAGTGGCAATTACCGATGCCAACCCTCAAGCCTTGCACCATGCGATGCAAACAGAAAGTGTGGATGGCTATTCCGATTTAAACGATATGTTGCAAAAATCCAACCTTGATATCGTCACCATTTGCACACCCAGCGGTTTGCACGCCATGCAAACCATGGCGTGTGCCGGTCAAGGTAAACATGTAATTTGTGAAAAACCGATGGCAGTGAAATGGCAAGATGGTTTAGCGATGGTGGATGTGTGTAAAAAAAATAATGTGAATTTATTTGTCGTTAAACAAAACCGCAATACCCCTACTCTCCAATTATTAAAACAAGCCATTGATAAAAAACGATTTGGAAAAATTTATCAGGTAGCCATGAATGTATTCTGGACACGCCCACAAGATTATTACGATACGGCTCCTTGGCGAGGAACTTGGGAATATGATGGTGGAGCGCTAATGAATCAAGCTAGCCATTATGTCGATTTATTCCATTGGTTATTTGGTGCAGTAGAAAGTGTGAGTGCTTTTACCGCAACTCAAGCGCGAAATATCGAAACCGAAGATAGCGCGGTGATGAATGTGCGTTGGCGTAATGGCGCATTAGGATCATTAAACGTGAGCATGTTAACGTACCCTAAAAATTTAGAAGCATCACTGACTGTTTTAGGTGAGAAAGGCACAGTAAAAATTGGTGGTGTTTCCGTGAATAACATTGAACATTGGGAATTTGCCGACGTGCAACCCGAAGATAATCACATTGTAAAAGCGTCTGAAGAAACTACGCAGGCAGTAGGTTTTGGTCACACCTATTATTATCAAAATGTGATCGATACTTTGCGCGGGAAAACTCGGGCAGCCACCGATGGTAGTTCTGGTTTGCATTCCTTAGAGTTATTAATTGCTGCGTATCGTTCTGCTCGCGATGGCATTACCATTCACCTACCCTTAGAGATTTAAATAATGACAGATTATCAACAGCATCCCACTGCAATTGTCGATGAAGGCGCAAAAATTGGTAAAGGTTCGCGAATTTGGCATTTTGTTCATGTGTGTGGTGGCGCTGAAATTGGTGAACGTTGTTCACTAGGGCAAAATGTATTTGTTGGTAATCATGTTAAAATCGGTAATAACGTTAAAATTCAGAATAACGTTTCTGTCTATGATAATGTTTTTTTAGAAGACGACGTATTTTGTGGACCCAGCATGGTGTTTACCAATGTGTATAATCCACGTTCTGCCGTAGAACGTAAAAACGAATATCGCGACACACTCGTTAAAAAAGGTGCAACACTGGGGGCAAATTCGACAATAGTGTGTGGTATTACCATTGGAAAATACGCGTTTATCGGTGCTGGTAGCGTTGTCAATCGTGATGTGCCAGATTACGCGCTAATGGTGGGCGTGCCCGCCAAACAAATTGGGTGGATGAGTGAATTTGGTGAACGTTTAGATCTACCCTTACACGGACAAGGTGAAACCATTTGCCCACACAGTAGAAAAATATATCGGGTGATTAACGGCGAATGTTTTGTGATTGAACAATAAATTTATAGCGAGGGAAAGAGAATGCAATTTATCGATTTAAAAACCCAATACCAACGGATTAAACATGCGATTGATAAAAATATTCAAGACGTCATCGATAGCGGTAATTTTATTATGGGACCCGAGATTAAACTCTTGGAAACTCAATTAGCAGAATTTACAGGCGCTAAACATGCGATAACCTGTGCCAACGGCACCGATGCACTACAATTAGCATTAATGGCGATTGATATAAAACCGGGTGATGAAATTATTACCACACCTTTCACTTTTATTGCGACTTGCGAAACCATTGCTTTATTAGGCGCAGTGCCAGTGATGGTTGATATTGAAGAAAATACCTATAATATCGATCCGTCAAAAATAGAAGCAGCAATTACCTCAAAAACCAAAGCGATTATGCCGGTGAGTTTATACGGTCAGCCTGCTAATTTTACTGCCATTAATGAAATTGCCGCCAAATATCAATTAATCGTGATTGAAGATGCCGCGCAAAGTTTTGGTGCGACTCATCATGGTAAACGTTCGTGTAATTTATCCACGATTGCCACCACGAGTTTTTTCCCATCTAAACCATTAGGGTGCTATGGTGATGGTGGGGCGTGTTTTACCAATGATGATGCA
This sequence comes from Legionellales bacterium, assembly GCA_026125385.1. NCBI lineage: Bacteria > Pseudomonadati > Pseudomonadota > Gammaproteobacteria > Legionellales > Legionellales bacterium. The sequence goes on along the minus strand of JAHCLG010000012.1, from coordinate 54,143 downwards.
ATTGCATTAAAATTAAGTCAATTACGCGTGCATGGACAAGATCGCCGTTATCATCATCCGTTAATCGGTGTGAACAGTCGCTTGGACACCTTACAAGCGGCAATTTTAATTGCCAAACTAACCATTTTTGCTGACGAAATTGCAAAACGCCAAATGGTTGCAAATGCCTATAATGAATGTTTGCAAGGTAAAGTGGTAACCCCGTTTATTGCACCTGAAAATACCAGCGTTTATGCGCAATACACTATTCAAGTAGAAAATCGCGATAATGTCATTAACACTTTAAAAGAAAAAAATATTCCAACCGCCGTGCATTATCCCGTTCCACTTCATTTACAACCTGCTTTTGCGTATTTAGGATTAAAGCCAGGCACGTTCCCCATTTCCGAAGCGGCGGCAAAAAGAGTGATGTCATTGCCGATGCATCCGTATTTGGAGATGGCAGAAATTCAGGAAATTGCGCAGGTTGTGGGGTAGTGCAAAATATTATTAATGTAGAATTTGGGACATGTTGGCAATTCTACTCTGCTGGCCGTATCTTTTTGATTTTTTGTGCTCCGCTACTCATTTACTCCATGCAAACTGAACTCTAGCGCTAAAAAATCACGAGCTATGTCTCAGCTCAGCATAGCAAATTCTCAACACTCCCTAATAATAAAGTAGTACTATTTTTATTTAAAGCTGTACTACGCGTATCCCGCTTTTTTGATTATCAGAGATTTTTTCAGGGACAACTTTATTAAGCAATTCTATTAGCTTGCTTGGATCAACCTGATTAAACCTTTCAATAGCCATGGTATTAATGACGCTATTTAATAGTTTCCAATCAACCGATCTATATTTGGCTTGTAAAATTTTATTATGAATAGTTTTCTGGAGCGCTTCGTTCTTATGAAATAATTCTTCATATAATTTTTCACCCGGTCTTAAGCCAATATATTTTATCCCAATCTCTTCTACTCGTTTACCTGCGAGTGTAATAATTTTTTCTGCTAAATAGGATATTTTTATAGGTTCACCCATGTCCAGTACAAAAATTTCACCGCCCTTCCCTAAAATCATCGCTTGCAGAATTAACTGGCATGCTTCAGGGATCGTCATAAAATAACGAGTAATATCAGGGTGGGTAACAGTTAATGGCCCACCATTATTTAATTGCTTTTTGAATAATGGTACGACGCTACCGGCGGAACCTAAAACATTACCGAAACGTACGGTAATAAATTTAGTGTGTGGATTGTTAAAATTAAAATTTTGACAAAAAACTTCAGCTGCTCGTTTTGTGGTGCCCATAATGCTGGTTGGATTAACGGCTTTGTCGGTGGAGATTAAAATAAATTTTTCTACATGTGCTAAAACAGATTCCTCCGCAATAATTTTAGTTCCTAATATATTATTTTCAATCGCAATAGAAATTTGATTTTCTAATAAAGGAACATGTTTATAAGCTGCAGCATGATAAACAATAGCGGGTTTATGAGTTGAAAAAATTTGTTTTATAGCATCTCTATTCGTAATACTGGTTAAATAGAGATGAATGATAAGATTAGGATATTTATGCTTTAATTCGAGATCAATTTTATATAAATTAAATTCAGAATGGTCAATAATAATAATTTCTTTAATGCCCAATTTGGCAATTTGCCGACATAATTCAGAGCCAATTGATCCACCACCTCCTGTGACCAAAATAGTTTTATTCAAAAAATCATCATTAACTTTATCCCAGTCTACTGTCACTGGCTCACGTCCTAGAAGATCTTCAAGCGAAACTTCGCGTATGGTATTAATATTAATTTTGCCTTCTGCCAAATCGATTAAACTAGGCAAAGTACGAAAGGGTACTTCTGCTTTTTCACAATATGAAACTATACGTCTCATCGCTTTGGACTTTGCAGAAGGTAATGCAATTAGAATGAGATCAATGTTAAATTTCTTAACCAACCGTGGTATGTTTTTAATTTTACCTGCAACTCTTATACCGTGTATTTCTCTGCCTTGTTTTTCATGATTATCATCGACAAAAGCAATGGGAGAAAATGGTGCATGGCGCTGACGCTTTAAATCTCGAACAATTGCCTCTCCAGCCTGACCGGCGCCAACAATTAATATACGCTGTCCTAAATTAAATTTAAAACGCATCTCTCGTAAATAACGAAAGGCAAAACGTGAACCTCCCAAAAAAAAGATCAGCAACATTGCATATAACGGAATAACCGAACGAGGAACACCCGCCAAATGGTCATAAAAAAAGATAGCCATTGTGGAAGCTGATACTCCTATGAGCACTGCTTTGATAATGCGAATTAAATCGGGGCTCGAAGCAAAGCGCCAAACACCGCGGTATAAACCCACGAACCAATAAGCAATAATTTGGAAAAATAATAAAATCGGTAAATAAGTTAATGCATGAGTGAGGGTGTTGTACGAAAAAACAGTCATGTTGTAGCGTAACCAATACGCTAAAAGCCAAGCAATGGGTACCATGCAAGTATCATGTAAAAAGACAGTCCATTTTTTTAATTGTTGCGATAATTGCTTATTCATTACAGTTAATTAATTCCTTAAGTTTGCGCCGCATCACTTAAAATACTTTTAATAATCTCGGCTTGATGACTAATGTGTTGATGAGTCAATGTTGGATGGACGAGTAACATGATGCTAGTTTCACCTAATAATTTTGCATTTGGATAGCGTTGTGATGGTGATAGTTTATTATCTATAAAGGCATTTTCCAAATAGATTTCTGGGCAGATCCCACTAAAGGCTGAAATATTCTGTTGGGTAATTTTTTCTAAGATACTATCGCGACTCCAGGTAGCTTTTAATTTTTCGGGACGAATGAATAAATAATATTTATAATAAGCGTGAATATATTCTTGCGGAGGTAATGTTAACCTCACATTTTTAAGATCCGCAAACGCTTGATTAAATATCGCAGCATGTTCATTACGAATTTTTACCCAGCTCGCCAACTTTTCTAATTGTTTTCTGCCAATTGCTGCTTGAATTTCAGTAAGACGATAATTTGATCCAAAATTATCATGACGCCATGGAAAGCCAATGGTGGTAGCATGAGTTTGGATTTTTTTATGATTTTTCCCATGATCTTTATAAGCCCATGCCTTTTCCCAATAATCTGAATTATTCATTACTACCATTCCACCTTCACCGGCGGTGGTAATGATTTTATCTTGGCAAAATGAAAATGCTCCAATATCACCCAGTGTTCCTACATGTCGGCCTTTATAATATGCGCCATGAGCTTGTGCACAATCTTCGATGACTTTTAGATGATGACTATGCGCCAAATGCAAAATTTCATCCATATCACAAGGCCAGCCAGCAAGATGAACGACAATAATCGCTTTAGTTTTTGCAGTGATGAGTGGTTTAATGGTACTGGCAGTCATATTTTGTGACTCTAGATCGACATCTGCAACGATGGGAATTGCACCCCGGGCAACCACTGCACTCGCAGTGGCGATAAAAGTTCTTGAAGGTACAATCACTTCATCACCGGCTTGGATGTCTAGGCTGATTAAGGCTAATTCCAATGCCAGTGTGCCATTGGCTAGTGCAATAGCATGTTTTGCGCCCACAAATTCTGCAAATTCATTTTCAAATAAACGACATTCATTGCCCGTCCAATAATTGACTTTGCCAGAATAAAGTACTTTATTGGCCGCTGCAATTTCATCTTCGGCAAAAAAAGGCCAACTGCTGGTTTGATATTGGGGAAGAACGTTTTCAGAATGATTTTTTTCAACTAACTTATTCATGAGTTTCTATTAATCTCGCAGGATTGCCAACCACTTTGCTGTAGTCGTCGATGTTATTGATCACAACGCTTCCAGCCCCGATAATTACAGATTGTCCTATTGTAACATTTTGAATAATGTTTGCACCCATTCCAACCCAACTAAGATCGCCAACAGTGACGGTGCCTGCTAAACAAGCTTTTGGTGAAATATGAACGCCTGCTCCTAGTTTGCAATCATGTTCTACAGTGGCGGCAGAATTAATAATGCAGGCTAGCCCGATGTGAGTGGAAGCATTAATCACACTATTAGCGAAAATGACGCTCCCCTCCTCAATCACCACCTCACTGCCGATTATCGCTGATGGATGGATGAGTGTTGCAATCGACAAACCTTTATTGCGCAAGGTGTTAGTTAAGGATAACCGCCGTTGATTATCGCCTATTGCCACAATGATAGACGAATATTTTTGTATAACTTTTTCTAATTGTTCGAATTTGTCCAAGATTGGAAATTGGAGAAGTTGTTTTATAGCAGGATAGCGATCATCCAAAAATGCAATACGGTCCCATTTTTGCGTAGCATTTGCCGTATCTGCAACTACTTTGCCATGTCCACCAGCGCCAATAATTAATAATTCGTTCATTCTTGGTTACCTTTAAATTTAGGAGCAGTGACATGGCCTTCCGTGTTGATATGTTGCGGTTTAATTATTCTAATAACCGTTAAAAAAAGAATTTTAATATCCAGTAGAAAAGAATGATTATCCACATACCATACATCCAGTTTGAATTTTTCTTCCCAAGCAAGAGCATTGCGACCATTGACTTGTGCCCAACCCGTAATACCTGGTTTTACCTCATGTCGGCGCATTTGTTCTGCAGAATAAAGTGGAAGATATTCGACTAATAAGGGTCTCGGCCCTACTAAACTTATTTCTCCTTTTAGCACATTAATTAGTTGAGGCAGTTCATCGAGACTCCATTTACGTAAAAATTGACCGAATTGACTCAGCCTTTCTTCATCGGGCAAATCATTTCCAGCACTATCCTGTTTAATTTTCATGGTACGGAATTTATATAGGTAAAATTTCTTTCCTTGGTAGCCGATGCGCTCTTGTTTGAAGAAAATGGGATGGCCTAGTTTGATTCCAATGAGTAAGGTGGTTAATAAGAGGAAAGGGCTGATAAGAACCAATATAAAGGAAGCTATTATTAAATCAAAAATCATTTTCATGAGATGTTCTTTATATATGTGTGAGCGTGGTCTAAAGCATACAAAACGCAAAAAATATGGTCAAGTTTTGTTTTAAATATACTCTTCACACTTGAATTTTAGGCTTTGTTGCCGAGCTAAGGCTACTCAGTTATATGTTTCTGTATATACTTCTTCGTAGCTTTAGCTTGGAGGCTCGCCTAAAATCTGATTGCGTTGAGTATAGAGCCTTAATTTTATGCACCAATATGTGTATTGACTTAAGTTTGTTTCAAGTTCACAATTCGCCAAGTTTTATTAGCTATGAAATTCATAAAGGACGCCAAAATGGAGTTTATACTCAGAACAATTTTAAATGAAAAAAAAACTTATGCAAGCTTCATTATTTGTTTCGCTATTCTAGGTATTGTTCTGTCGTTAATCATTCCTGGAAAATATATTCATACTCAGATATTGTCAGTAGCCTCTTATTATAACCCAAATTCATCAACGATAACCCCTTTAGAAAACACGAGATTATTAATTCAATCTATAAACGAAGAAATTACTCCTGAATACATCATAAAAAATAATAAGAGTACTGGGTTGTTAAATAATTTAATCGCAAGTTTACTGCCAAGCAATAAAATATTATTGACTGCAGAGGATAATACAAGATCCTATAACAATGCCATGAAAATTTTCAATGAAATTTACTCTAAAATATATGATCAGGAAAAAAAACTGTTTGATTTCAAAAGACAAGGATTTATAAGTTTGATAAAAAATATTCAAGAATCTCTTAATGTAACTAGAAAAACTATGGGTGATAAGAAAAAATATACAGGCCAAAACATAAATTTAAACAAAACATTATATTTCTTAGCAAGTATTTCTCAAGAAAATACAATTAATATATCCATGATTGAGCCAGCTTACATTAGATCATATGAAAAAGATTTGTTGGAATTGCAGATGAAAAGCATGGTTTTACCAAAATTAGAAAATAGTGTAATTACTAAAAAAATCTCCACACCTCGGATAGCAATAGTCATTTCATGTGCTTTTTTAGGTTTTGTTGTGGCAATTATTTTTTGCTATATAAGATCAATTGTTTTAGGATATAAAAAAAGCAATGAGGTTTAAATCAGATTTAAAAATTATTAATAAGGCGAATAATCATTACTATATATCCGTTTTTATTTCCCTGACAAGTGTTGTTTTTGGTATTTTTAGAGAAATTCTTATTATTAGCATTTTGGGATTTACTGCGGAAAATGACAGGTTACAAGTCTATCTTTCAATTTTCTATTCATCAGCATTATCAATGGATGCTATTAAATTGGCGACACTTAATCTTTGCAATTATTTGCCATTTCATAAAATATTAGCTTATTGTGGATTTGTAGCATTGATTATTTCATCAACTATTGGTTTTGGAATTTGTTATTTGACAAATAGCAAATTTGATATATTATTTTTCGCTGTAGTTATAGGCAGCGCTCTTAATTTAATTATTGCAACAATTGTAACATATAAACAGAAATTAGGCGCCTTTCTTGGCTCTCAAATAATTAATGTGTTGCCAAATTTTATATTGATCCCAGTAATTTTGTTTTTTTATTTTCTACATACAAAAAATTTAGTTTCAGGAATAATACTTGCATGTTGTTTAATCCCTTTTTTCCAAATTATATTTCTTGCAGCTATGAAACAAAGAACTAAAATTATTATTGAAAATAGTAATCTTAGTTCTTTTAACGTGCTTATGATTTTTATAAAACATATCTATTCTATATTTGGGCAGCAATTTTTTCAAACTATAACGCGAACGATGTTTTTTAAATTTGCTCCAGGTTTTTTGACACTGATTTCATTGTGCACAAGAATTTATGCATCAGCTAAATCAATTTTTATCGATTCCTATATTGGATTTAAGCTATCAAAGTGGGAAAACATTCAGTCCGGTAAGCTTCCAAATATTAACTCATCAATTTTGAGTTTTGGATCCATAGTTATGCTGTTAATTTTTGTAAATACATTTTCTAGCAATATAAAGATTTTTGCTATGCAATATATTACAGTGCTTATTATTGGTTTTTTCTTTAATGCTAGACTGCAGATTATATATTACAGAATAAACTGTTTCCTCCATGATTCTATGCTTATAGTAAGATATGGGACATATGAGTTAGTCTTTGTTGTTGTAGGTTACTTAATGGTGAGGTTTATGAGTGCCGATTTAGCTTTATTCATCTTGCTATGGTATGTAATAAAACCAATAATGCAAATATATTTACTAAACTCAAGAGCAAATAGAATGTCAGCAGGGGTTATGAGAACGTAATGAAAATATTAAAAAATATTAGTAGCATTTTGATTGATTATGGTAAATATTTACTAAAAATAAATACATCAACATATTCCTTTTGGTATCTGCCAGCAAAAGCTAGAGTATATGATGCAAAATCGTTTCAGGAGTATACAAGTAGTGAATATGCTTATTATTTAATGGATTATAAAAATAAACTGCAATTTAATCTTACTAATAATGAAGGTATTATCGTATTATATTATCGTGACATTGGACAGCAATTAAACCCAGAGGCGGCCTTTCAGTATGCTCTTGCGTTAAATGACTTATATATCTCTGAGAGGAACGAGTGCATATTAAAGAAATTTCTACATTACACGGATTATTTTGAAAAAATTCAAACAGACGATGGCGCATGGAACTACGAATTTAATTGGTTTAACTCGAAAAGTCCCTGGTCATCTGCTTTAGCGCAAGCAAGAGGTGCAGTTGTAATGTTAAGAGCATGGCAGTATACGAAAGAAGTCCGTTACTACATTGCTATGAAAAATGCATTAGCAAAATTTTATATACCAGTAGAAGAAGGTGGATATTTAGCTATTTTTCCATTAGAAAAATGTTCTTATTTTGAAGAGTATCCTCAATCTCCTTCAATTGTAATAAATGGTTTCATGGCGAGTCTAATATGCTTATGGGAAATACAATATTGGACGAAAGATCCTGAATACAAAAATTTATGGAGTGAAGCTATACAATCACTAGAAAAAATGCTCCCGTATTTTACTACTTCAAAGTGGACTATTTACGATTTGTATAAACCCGAAAAAATGAAAAACTATAACAGCCCTTTTTACCATAACATGCAATTAGAATATATAAAAATATTATCTGTATTATATCCTTCAGATACCTTAATAAACTTTCGAGATATTTGGCAAAAACAAGAAAATTCTAGCATGAGATATTTTTCATATTTTTTAAAATTAATTCGAAAGATTTTTTATAGGTAATAAAGAGATGGAAAACAAACTATATGCACCTTTTGGCATGTTAATCTTTATGATAACTTCGTTTTTGGTGAATCCAGCTCCTCAATATCCAGGTGTATTTGATATTTTAATTCTTGTTTTACCTTCGATTACGGCTATTATAATTTTATCAAAATTGCCAATGGGTATTGAAAGCTTGCCTTGGGACAAGCCTTTATTTTTAGTAATATTATTGTATCTTTTAGTTTTTACAATTTCTGCCGTTATCGGATTGTCAAACAATGTTTCTTTTTATTATGTGATGCGCTCGTGCGCAAGTTATTTATTATTTATTCCACTTATTTCTATTGGCTTAATCTCATCTAAAGAATTAACTTTAGAATCAATAATATATGTCTTAATTTTTGCGGGAATAGTTCAAAGCTTATATCATTTTTATTTATATTACACGGTAGTACATAATCAAAAAGTTTTTAGCGCATTAACTATAAGCTTATCTAGAATTACATTATTGGATCCTCGTACTACAGAACCCCTATTGTTCTGTAATGCCGTTATTCCTATTGTCTATATTCTTGATAAAAATACAATTTTAATAAAAAAAATTCTGTTTTTCATAGTGATACTTATCGGATTTTTTGCAATTATGATAACGCTTACACGCTCCATGATATTAGCTTGTCTGATTGCTTGGATTTTTTGTGCGATACATTACTATAAATACAAGAGTAGTTCAGTTACTGAACCATTTAATCTAATTAATAGTGGGAAAAAAGTGAAAAAAACTACAGCATGCATTTTTATGATTCTTGTGCTTATATCGATATATATGTTATTTTTTCACGGGGTTTTCCAAGCATTACTAATGCGTATAAACAATCAAAATATAACAGGAAATACTCAGGACTACACGAATGGTCGACTATATGATGAATGGTTGCCGGCAATAAAAATATGGATTAACAGTTCTTGGCTAAATATTTTATTTGGAATTGGCTCTGGAAATCCATTTTATACTTCTCTTAATGATTCAAGAACATATATTCACAATCTAAGTATTTATTTTTTAGTATATGGTGGACTTTTTGGTTTAATGTGGGGTTTATTATTTTATGGTATATTATTTTCTAGCTTATTAAAAAAGGCTAAGCAGTTAAAATGTATAGAATATCTTGGGCTTGCCTGTTTGTTGCTATGTTTATTCATCTACGCGCAATTTTTCGCAGTCCATAAATTATTAATTTATAATATTTTAATTTGGTCAATAGCTTCTCAAGCAATTTTAAAAAGAGAAGTATAATTTCTTCCTTTGGAGGTAGTCTATGTGCGGAATATCTGGAGTTTTCTCGTCTTGCAAAAAGGACGAACATTTAATGCTTATAAATAGTATTGTTGAACACCAGTCCAATCGTGGACCAGATCACCAAGGCATTGAGGTTATAAAGTTTGAGCAGGGTCAAACTATTTTTGGGCATAATAGATTGAGTATTCTTGATTTAGATGCGCGCTCAAATCAGCCAATGTGGGACAATTCGAAACGTTACTGTATAACCTATAACGGAGAAATTTATAATTATCTAGAGCTAAGAGATATATTGCTTAAAATAGGCTTTAATTTTAAAACAAAGAGTGATACTGAGGTTATTTTAAATGCTTTTTACGCATGGAAAGAGCAAGCTTTTAAAAAATTTAATGGCGCATTTTCTTTTGGATTATTTGATAAATTAGAGAATGTATTATGGTTGGTTAGAGATAGATTTGGCAAAAAACCACTATATTACTGGTCTTCATCAAGTGAAATTGTATTTGCATCTACGGCAAAAAAAATTGCTCAGTATGTTCATGCATCTCCAAACTTTGACTATATAGCCCACGGAATTAAATATTTGGTTTTTGAAAATGGGAGCGAAGAAACACAATATAACAATATTAAATCAGTTATTCCTGGGTCATATGTTAGGTGCCTTAAAAATAACGGATTAAAATTAGAAAATAAGTATTACTACGATCTAAAAAAAAATGTCCCAACCTTGGTTGATAAGATTAGCTCATATTCTTTACTGCAGCACTCTGAGTCCATACTTGAGCTTCTTCAGGACTCGGTTAAAATTCGTCTTCGCTCTGATGTTCCGGTGGGAATTTCTCTAAGTGGCGGGCTAGATTCATCTGTAATCGCCTCTTTAACAGTTGCGCAGAAAAATAATATAACAGCATTTTGTTATGGAAGTCCGGATCAAAAACACTCCGAAGGAGTCGAGGTAAATAAGCTAAGCAAAAAATTAAATCTTAACGTTAATTATATTTGGCCGAGCAACCAAGAAATTATTGATGGTTTGTTAAATACAATAAAGTTGCAAGATGCGCCTTTTAGTAGTTTAAGTGTTGTAATGCAGCAGTTGATTTATAAACATGTAAAAAATTCAGGCATTAAAGTGTTAATGGGAGGCCAAGGTGGTGATGAAGCTTTCATGGGATATCGTAAATATTTGTTATTTAAATTCAAAAATTTAATATATCAAAAAAATTATTTTGGAATCATCAAACATTTCATTGACTGCATTCCAATTTTTTTTAGCGAATATAAACAATTTCCTTTATACTGGCGCCATAGAGATAGATATAATCTAGTAAATGATATTGACGATACAATTATTAATTTACCGCATTCATCGATTTTAAGTTTAAATTATTGTCCGTCGCAGCCACTTTACGAACGTCAAATTTTGGATATTATAAAATTGAGTTTGCCCACTTTGCTTAGATATGAAGATTGTAATTCTTTAGGGAATAGTGTAGAAAGCCGATTACCATTTATGGATTATAGATTGATTGAATATGGATTAGCCCTTGAAACTAAATTTAAAATTAGGTCAGGATACGGTAAGTGGATTGTACGTGAAATAATGTCAGATAAACTCATACCAAGCATCTGTTGGGCTAGATATAAACGAGGCTTTGATATAAGCTTGAGTAACCTAATTAATACAGGTCTAGGTAATATTCTTAGAAAAGAACTATTTGATAAAGAATGCGAATATAAATCTTTTTTGAAGAACAATATTAGTATAAAATCCGCATTTTCTGATATGCAACTTATATCAAATAAAAAACGTATTATGGAAGCCATTACACTATTATGGTTATCACAATAGGAATGAGTTATGAAGATTTTAATTTTTAATCACTACGCGATACCACCAACTCGTTTTGGAGGTACGCGTCATTTTAATTTGGCTAAAAAACTAATTCAAAGAGGCCATGAGGTTTATATTATAGCTTCAAACTTTGATCATTTTTCATCTGAAAATATTGAGCCGGCAGAGGAGTGTAAGTTAGAGCGGCCATTCTATTTTGATAGTGTCCCCTTTATTTTTATACCTACGCCTAAATACTATGGAAATAGTATAAAGCGATTCTGGAACATGTTGGTTTACTTTTTCAAAGTTACGCGGTGCAATTACTCAAATTTTTGTGAAAAGCCAGATATAGTGATTGGTTCTTCGCCGCATCTTTTTGCAGCACTGGGAGCTTACTATGTTGCAAAAAGATACAAAGTCCCTTTTTTTTTGGAAATTCGCGATATTTGGCCAGAAACATTAATAGCATTGGGTAAGTTTTCTCAAAAAAATTTCTTAATCATCTTGCTAAAGAAGATTGCAAAATTCCTCTACAAAAAATCTGAAACAATTATTTCACTTCTTCCTGATACTAAAAAGCATATAGAGGCTCAAGGAATTTGCAAAGAAAAAATTATATGGTTACCAAACTTTGTAGATACAAATATTCAACCTGGTTATAATTATACTTACATAAAAGATAATTTTTACTATGACATAGTATATGCTGGAACCCATGGATTGGCTAATGATCTTGATGTTTTGCTTGATGCTGCCAAACTTTTATTAAACTTATCAAATGAAGAAAAAAATATTCGAATAAAACTAATTGGAGATGGTCCAGAAAAAGCCCGCTTGAAATTGAGAAAAGAAAAAGAAAGTATTTCCAATGTTTACTTTTATGATCCTGTACCTAAATCAGAAATCTATAATTTTATAAAATCGTGTGATGCCTGTGTAATGCTATTAAAAGACTCACCACTTTTTCATTGGGGGATTAGTCCAAATAAACTTTTTGATTACTTTTTTATGTCAAAACCAGTAATATTTGCTGTAAGTTCTTCATATGATCCAGTTAAGACTGCTGGTGCTGGAATTTCAATTCCTCCATCATGTCCTGAATCCATGGCTAGAGCAATTGTAGAAATGGCAAATATGAATACTGAAAGTCAAAAAAGTATGGGGGAAAGGGGATACGAATATCTAAAGAAATATCATGATATCGAACAAATTGTAGATAAATTAGAAATGTCAATGTTTAATCAAATATAATTAGATTAATGAAATTTTTATAAACAAGATAAAAAATATGTGATTTATCTTTAAGTATTTATAAAGGAGTGAAAGGTGAGAATTATTGCAGCGCTAGTATTTGCTTTTATTGGAACAATCAATTGCTTCAGTTATGCAGCCAAGTCTGATATTGATCTTCAAAAAATAGTAGTTCCAGTATCAGTAACAAGTTATTTTAAACTTGACCAGAATGGAGTTTTAATGCTCGATAATCAAGATGTGCCATACGCAGGTAAAAAAAATAATTATTTATTTAACACATCGTTGAGTAACAAAGATACTGCCTTTTTTGTAGTTGATCCATGGGATAATATGCCTTCAAAATTTCTTAATACTTATTATGGAAAAATTACTCAAAATTATATTCTCCCGCTTATAACAGCGGCAAGCGCAAAGGGATTCCACGTATATATTTTCACAAATGACTGTAGAGTTTTTAAGCCAAAGGCTTATAGCTGCGAGATTTCTCAAAAATTTCATCAATTAGCTTATATTAATTCTAATGTTAAAATATTATTTTGGCAAAATTTTGATATAGATTCATTTATAAAACAATTAAGAAATATTGGAATTACTAAAATAGTTTATACAGGTTATGCCTCAAATCTTTGTATTATAGAAAGACCAGCAGGAATGGTTAATATGTTTAATAATGGATTTTCACTATATTTTATTCCAAAAGCTTCTGCTGCTATGGAGGTTGAAGGCACTTGGAAGAATCAGAAGATCCATAAAGCCATAACTCAAATTATTTCTCAATCACTCGCCAAAATTATTCAGTATAATAATATATACCAGGCGTTAGTTAAAGTATCCAAAAAAACTATAGATTAATAAGAGGGAGAGATATCTTGAAGATAATAAGTATAGTTGGTGCTCGTCCACAATTTATAAAAGCAGCTGCAGTTTCTAGAGTCCTTAAGACCAAAAACCAGATTCACGAAGAAATACTACATACTGGTCAGCATTACGATGAAAACATGTCATCTATTTTTTTTCAGGAGTTATCCATTCCTTTACCTACCTATAATTTAGGAGTTGGCTCAGCTTCACATGGCCAACAAACAGGAATAATGTTAGAAAAAATTGAAAATATCTTATTGACCAAAAAACCAAATTTAATAGTAGTTTATGGCGATACAAATTCTACATTAGCAGCGGCACTTGCAAGCGTTAAACTTCATATTCCAGTTATTCATGTAGAGGCAGGCTTAAGATCGTTTAATAGGTATATGCCGGAAGAAATAAACCGTATAATAGTTGATCAAGTATCTAGCGTGCTATTCTGCCCTACTGAAACATCAGTGAGTAATTTACTTCGCGAAGGTATTGAAAAAGATAAAATACATCTGGTGGGCGATGTTATGTACGATGCAGCGCTATTTTATCGTAAAAGTGCTTTAAGAAAGCAAGGAATACTAAAAGAAAATAAATTAATAGAAAAAAATTATGTATTGGCAACAATTCACCGTGCTGAAAATACTGATAACATTACAATCCTTAAGTTATTATTTCAACAACTGAATCATTTAGCTAGAACTATTCCAGTTGTTATGCCATTGCATCCTAGGACATTACATATTCTTCAGGGATATGGTTTGTTGAATGAACTCACTAAAAATATTACATTGATTCAGCCCGTAAGTTATATGAATATGATCATTTTAGAATCTAATGCTAAATTAATTGTAACAGATTCTGGTGGAGTGCAAAAAGAAGCCTACTTTTATCGCGTACCCTGTATTACAGTTAGAGATCAAACTGAATGGGTAGAGTTAATAGATAGTGAGTGGAATTTATTAGTTCCTCAAGCAAAGTTTAATTTATTAAATCAAATTATTGAAGATCGTGTCGGACATTATGGCAAGAACATTGAACTATATGGTGCTGGTAAGGCCGCAAATAAAATAGCAGATATTATTTGCTCATATATCTAGACTGATATTTTAATACACTTTTAAATTAGTAAATCAGTATAAACGCTCCAGGTATCTTTCAATTACAAACAATTTTTGATATACATGAAATGCTCTTGATAAATATGGATCGGTAGCATAAGGACATTCAAACAAAGAATGAAACCCCCTTTGCAAAATTCTCTTTTCAACTAGTTTTATAAATGGGGGGTTTACACCCTCAATTTAAAATCTCTGCTTAACTACTAACAGTCTCTTTTCAACGGGTAAACCGAATATTTATTTTATTTGAAGCTAGCCAATTGAATTGTATATTTTTTAATAAAATTGGATCTTTCTTGTCGTTTATACTATATTAACATTGTGCTTTATTAGAGTGTGCGTATGAATAGCCTCAGGAGATTATATATGTTAAGAACAATACAAGTTTCTTTTTTAGGTATTTGTTTAATGTTTTTTACGGGCACTCTTTTTGCTCAAACTGCAAATATTGCAACTATCCCCATAATTTCTTCGTCACCTGATATTCAGGGGATGATACATTCGGCAGATGGAGGGGTTTATGTTATAAGTTCGCAAACTGGGAGTTCGATAATTGGTGGAATACCTGATTCCACAGGACATATCAATATATTAGCATTTTCTGCTAATTCCTCTAACCCATGCCAGTGGAATCTAAGCGCGCCAGCTCGAGTTGCAGTCACTGTAACCGCTGAACATATTAATATTACACCCACAACAGTCGATGGGACATTTGTTGATTATCCAGGACCAGGAGTAAAGTGCCCTTATGCAGGCTTTAGAGCAGAAGTCACTGGTGGTAATGATAATTATAAGGTTAACATCACCCCTATAAAAAAATAAAAGCTGTTCAAGGTTGGGTTGAGGTGAATTCTCAGATATGGTGTACTTGGTTGCGTTAAAACCAAACGCTATCAAAACTTTCTTAACTGTTAAAATCACCCGATAAATGCCCCCCTTTTGAAGGGGGCTTTGCTATACCAATTGTCAATGAAGATTTTGTTCCCTGTCATTCTCCACGAAAGCAGTATTGTTGCATCGTTATTTTGAAATACAATATGAACATCAAGTGTCAAATTAAATTATTTTACTCTAAACTTTTGAATAAGTATGACAATTTTCGAAATAGAGTCAAAATCTTCAAGGCTAACCGCGTACACGGGTATTTTTATAGTAAATTTTTTTTCTATACTACTCATTAAACGAATTACATCAAGTGAGTCAAGTACACTATTGCTAAACAAACCTGTTTCTTCTGATAACTCGTCACTAGATAGGCCAAATTCATTAAAGAAGATTTCTTTAATCGCGGATTCTAATTCAGTAATTTCGTTGCCCATAAATATATTACCTTATCTTTAATAAAAAAATTAAATTATACTCCAAGTTTGCAATTCTATTTCGAGTTTTCTTATTTCTTGTCATTTACTATAATTTTAGCTCCAATTTTGCCTCGGCGATTAGTATTAGTTTGACAAAAATAAACAACACAATTATCAAAACCCTAAAATTATCAACATTCGCTAATCATTTTTCCAAGCATTTTCCACTAATGAATAAAATTGAGGTGCAAATTTTTTACGTCCACTTGGCAAAAAATGATAAATATCGTAATAATCTTCGTCAGTTAAGTTTGGTGAATTTATCAAATTATATAATGGTACATGGGTTATTTTTTGTATTTTAGTTAATTCTTGGTTAAGATTTAAAAAAAGATAACTATCGGCTTGTCTGGCTAATGTTGATCTGGGTAAAAAATAAAGAATAACTTTTACGTGCTTTTTTTGAGCATCTCGGATTAAGGTTAACAACAATTGGGAAGAATAAAGATAGTTTGTATTAAATTTTTTTTTCATTATTTTGGCATACTCCTTGGTGAAGTTTTTCTTTTGTTCAGCAGATAGAGGGCTCATGTTATAATAATGGTGTAATTTCATAGAGGGAAGTTGATAATCACTTATATTTCTGAATGTAGCAACAATGCACTTGGTGCTTGCCGATAACGAGAAATTTATTGAGCATGCAGAGGGAGATAGCTCAATAAAACGTTTTTTAATCCATAAACTATAACTAAAAAAATCAGGGTACCAAATTAGAAAACGATTAATATTAGTAGCTAAAAAAGCTTTAATCCCTCGATAATTTAAAAACGGTATTCGTGGATTGTTATATTGCTTAAGCATGTCTGAATAGCTTTCGTTAAAGCGTGATGGTGTTAATCCAATTAGTAAAAGAGAGTTTCTTTGGATTTTTAATGTATCGAATATTGCTCTGCTTTCTAAAAACGTTTGAGAGCTACTTGCAAGATTAAGAAACTGAATATCACTATGAAGTTCTCTTGATAAGATATCGGAAACGATTTTATCGGAATAAGTTGACTCTCTAAATGTAGATCCCCCTAAAACAACTACTGATAATGCTTTTGATTTTTGGGTAAAGTTAGCCAAATAAGATGCTCTACTGTAATCATCATTCCCATACATGAACGATAATTTTTTAAGATAAAACTGAGAAACACATAAAAATATGGAAATTAAAATAATAGCTGATAAAATGGGAGCTAATCTAGGCGTAAATAAATCTATCAAGAATTTTTTTAAAGCGTGCATTTAAAAACCAGCATATCGAAATGGTGCTAGTGAAAGGTCAGAAAAAGTTAGCACTAATAGCAGGATGGAAAATAATGTAAACCAAAAAAAACATTGTAAAATAAATATCGTAAATCGTTTGAAAAAAAAGCTCATACAGTTTACTCCACTACTAAGTTTTAATCTTCAGATCAAAAGGTTCGATCGTTGACTGACTGGGCGAAAATTTTTCAAGTTGCTCATGAAATCGTTCTGCACTGATTTTATAACCTACAGGATTATAGTAAACATTTCGATGAGACTGCTCTTGAGTTTCACGTTTTGCAGTCAATATTTTGGCCTGTGCAGCGAAATTTTTAGCGGAATCGATCAACTCATTCCAACGGAATAATTGCCCTTCATGCGAATAAGCGCGCAATACATCATGCAAAATCGTGTGGTGACGCAAGAGAGAAGTTAACATTCTAATTTGTAATCCTCTTGAACCGCCTAATTCTTCTATTACTAATGCCGTTGCTAATAAATTATCAAACACATAATTATCTCGGCGCAAATAGCGCGTACGCTCAATAAATTTTTGATAGGTAGTGACCCGCTCATTTTGATTTTTTGGACAAAATGCCACTAAGATAATCGCGTCCACATTGACAATTTCAGAATGCATTTGGGTAAATAAGTCGTGCTTGGTTTGAATAATGCAACGGTAGTTTTCTTTTTCTGCAAATTCTGTGGGGCATAAATCACAAGCAATACAACGACGAATATTAGCTTGAGTAAAATTATGATAAACAAATTCAATTTGGTCGTCTTGAGTGAATTCTTGGATTAATTGTTGAGTGAGAGTATCGCCTTGTTGTTTGATATCATCTTCTAATAACCAAAGGGCAATCTTGGTTTTTTTGGGTAGTGAGTGAGGTGGAGTAGGTAAATTTTGTAAAGTTAAAACATCGGCCACTCTTCTTCCAACCCCTAAGGCAGTATCAATTCCATACATGTCTCTGGAGGCAAAGCCAACATCACCGGCTTGAATGGTCCCACCATATTGTGCTGTGGTATCACTATCATTGCCAACCGCCAGCATACCCAGTTGAGTCATATCATATAATTGATAAATCAGCGTAGTTTCTTGGCCTCCATTACGTTTTGCACCAACGGCAATTCCGGCATAAATTTTGTTTTTTAAATGATTTTTGCATGTCTCATCAGTTTGAAGAAAGCGAATAAACGATCCAATCAATGAGCCACGATCGCCAAAGTAGACAGGACCGGAAAGAATTAATGCATCTGCAGTGAGAATGAACTCTCTCAGTTCATCAAGATGCCGAGGTTCGCCTACATCAGGAAAATAACGGGATAAACCAAGATGTGTTATATCCATGCCATGGTGATAAGCAGCCCATAGTGCCGCAGCTAAACCAATTTCAGAATTACTTAATCCACGGTCATTTCTACTGCGACGTAAGTTATCGTAAATTTTATCAAACGCTTCACCTTGAGCGCGCCCAGCATTAAAAAAATCGTCCAAACGAATTTTGGCTTGAGCGTCTATGTAGCTGATTAGTTCATCTTTGGTGGCGATCTCTTTAAGTTCACTGCATAATTTTTCACTACCTGCACCAAATCGAGAATTTCTTAGACTGCCAGAAATACCCAGAATGAGGGGGCGAGATTGTATATTGTTGTCCATGGTTCTTGCATCTTCCCGCAATTAACAATAATATCGTAGCGATTTAAATTAGCGCATGATTCTAACAAACTTATACCATTTGGTAAACAATGAATTTAGATAAATCTTATAGATTTAGATTTAAAATTAGGCCAGAAAAAAGTGTTCATTAAGACAGCGAGAAAGGATTTTAGAGAGAATGAAGTTAAATGCAAAATTGAATATATTGATTTTATTTTTTATCCTTTTTTTGGGGTTGATTGTGCACATGATTGTAAAAACAAACAGTGTTAAAATTCGTGTTTTGAATCAAACATCAAAAATTAGAATACATAAACTTCCTATGGTCATATCTAAAAATCAAAATCTAACTTTTGAGATACCCACAACACACATTACTGAACGACTTGCCTTAGATTTATCTTTTGATGGAGCGCTTAATATTAATCTGGGTGATGAATATTACATCCTTAACTTCCAAAATAGATACTGTAAACAGATTGCTAATAAGGAATTAGAATGTCATATTCCCATTACTCAAAATAAATTACCAACGCAGTTTACTCTAAAATCATTAGATGACCAAACTATAATATACAAAATTAAACCTCGACAACTAAGTTTTGGTGAGCAACTAAATATTTCTCATAATAAGCTAACTATAATATTTCTATTTATTATTGCCGCGTTTGTAACAAATATTTTTTTACATAAAAAAACACGCTTGAGCCAATGGTTTATTATTGTAATTTCAGTAATCATATTAATCTATATCCAACCAGTTTTCACATTTTTTTTAGTCCTTTTCCTAATTTTAATGTACTACTTTGGTAAAAATTGGCTATCTTCGATTCAGCGAGAAAAAAAAAGGCGTGGTCTTTTTTTTATTGGCTTTACATTAGCCCTATTATTTCTAGTTCTTTTTAAATATGGTAATAAATTGCTATTTTCAATATTTTCTCCAGGTAATTTAAGTCTTGCATTACCCTTAGGTGTTTCATATTTTGTAATTCGCCTAATTGACACATTGTTACGCTGGTACAGGCAAGAGCTTTCGCAACTAAGTCTACGCGAATTTTTATGCTTCATTTTGTTCTTCCCAACGATCCCTGCTGGTCCAATAGAAACAGTTGAGAGTTTTTTGGCAAATCGTACACCTAAAATTACAGCAGATGATATCGCTTATGGGTTCACTCGAATAAGTTTTGGGATGGTTAAAAAAATAATTATCGCTGATATGTTTTTAAGTTATTGGTTAAATAATGGTAGTGAAAGTCTGTTTTTTAGAGTGGGGTTGTTCCCCCACGACTGCAATTTGTCAACAATTGTTTTTTCACTATATTGTAGTTTTTTTTATGCTTATTTTGATTTTTCGGGATATTCAGATATGGCCATTGGCTTTGGTCGATTATTTGGCTACAAAATTATGGAAAATTTTAACTGGCCAATTTTGGCAACAAACTTACAAGAATTTTGGCGCAGATGGCATCGCTCATTATCGATGTGGTGTTTTCGTAATATTTATTTCCCATTAGTGCTTGTTACCAAAAATCCCTATCTACCTTTTTACGCGACAATGATTGCGGTGGGATTATGGCATGTTTATGATTTATCATGGTTCAGTTGGGCAATATATCATGCAAGCGGGCTTTGTTTTTTGGTTTGGTTTATGAAACGTGTTGGAATTAAAAACAAGAGTAAAAACAAACATAAACATAAATTATCATTTTTCTATGGCATTAAATACATTTCAGGAGTTTTTTTAACGATTAGCTATGTTGCATTGGGGCATGTTTTTGTTATGTTTAGTGATTATGCAACCGCGATGGAAATTTTTCTCCGTTTTTGGCAATTAATATTTACTAAGATGTTACATATTTTTTAATCTGAGGATGATATAAATGTTGAATTGTGCGCAGTATTTATTAAATGTTATCCAGCATAAATTGAGTTTTGAATTGGTTGATGATGAGGTGATATTTAGTAAAAATGAAATTATTAATTACGTTAATATCATTTCTAAACAATTGCAGGAACAAAATGTGAAGCCAGGAGATGCCATTTTAGTCTCTTCTAATTTAGGTAATTTATATTGGGTGTGTTGTCTTGCTATCTGGAGTACAGGAGCAATTTTAGTTCCCTTAGATAATACTGCTAATCCTGAATATTTATTAACAATTATTAATGCAGTAAAACCAGTTTTAATAATAGGTAATAATCATTGTTCAGAAGATATAAATTCTAATTGTAAAAAATTTATCCCAAACATTAATTGCCCTAATGAAAAAAATTTTTCATTGCCTAAGTTCAAATATAATGAGCTTGCTGCGATATTGTTTACAAGTGGAACTACAGGGGACCCCAAAGGGGTTCAGTTAACGCATGCAATGATTTTGCAAAATTCTTTGGCAACATCTACAGTTGCAAAAATTTCTCCGACTGCTCGCTTACTCGTGATTAGTGCCAAACACTTTACCAGTACACTCTGCCATTTTGTTTTTGCTTGTCTGAATGTTGCATCTTTTATCACAACTACTCAAAAACTATTTCCTAAAGATATATGCTCATTATTAATTGCCAAAAAAGCAACAGCATTTGGAGGCTCTCCTATTCAACTTCAATGGATAATTAACAGTATAGAATCTGATCTGTCAGATAGTGAGATATTAGAAAATATTACTTGGATAATGTCCTCTGGAGATAATTTAAATCCCGACTTAAGTATCAAATTATTAAACCACTTCAAAAACTTGCAATTGTTTGTGGCCTATGGTTTAACTGAATTAGCAGGAAGATTCTGCATCCTACCTTCTCACCTTGCTAGAACTTATCCGGGTAGTGTTGGTTATCCAATTCCTGGGTTAACTATAAAAATTCTAGATGAGAATAAACAAATAGCCGCGCCAAACAAAACAGGTGAAATCTATGTTGTGGGAGACTACATTTTTTCAGGTTATCTTGATAAACCAGAGTTGAGCCAAGAGTTTATTACTAGTGCTGGTCTAAAAACAGGAGATATGGGATATGTCAATGAACGCGGCTTATTATATCTGTCGGGCAGAAAAGATGATGTATTTAAGTGTGCTGGAAAAAAAGTTAGCACGTTAAAAATTTCAAATGTCATTCAAGCATTAAATTTATTTGAAGACTTTGTAATAATTCCCATACCAGATGAACAGCTTGGACATATTCCTTGCTTATGTTATGTCAGCGATAATATGAATTTGAGTCGTGGCATGATTTTAAAAATGCTACGAGAGCATCTTAGTGGTGTTGATTTACCCAAGAGGCTTATTAAATTCGATAGTATTCCACGCCGTGGGATAGGAAAAGTTGATAGGAATATGTTAATTGATTTAATAAATAAAAATCTCTTAAATGATGAGGCCACAAGTATTTAGAATACAGATAGCCAATTAGATAATTAAATTAATTATGCATAGAATTCTGAGGCGCACCCTAAAAATAAGTCCCCCATATCTCCCTAACCGCACGAATAGCCGCATTAAATTTTTCAAATTCGCTTATGCTCTTCTCTGGATCAAGCTTACTTAATTGTAGATGGTCTAAATATTCATGATGATAATTGATTAGCGCATTGCCAACTTCATGTGTAATTATGTCAGTAGATATTAGTTCACTTAATAGCATACTTGTATTTTGCTGATTTAATATATTTAGATTTTCCCTCCCCCACGTCAAAACCCAATACTGCACCAAAAACTCAATATCCAATAATCCCCCACGTGAATATTTAATCGAAAATACACTCTCTTGCTTGGGAGCAAAGTTTTGAATAATTTGTTCACGCATATCTCGAATGTCGTGGATTAATTGAGTAGCATCGCGAGGTAGCGTTAACACTTCTCGGCGAATATGGGAAAATTTTTCCATAAGATTGGGTGGACCACAAATGGCTCGGGCTTTTATTAGCGCTTGGTGTTCCCATGTCCAGGCGGAAGTTTGTTGGTAGTGCGCAAAAGCCGTTAATTTACTGATCAATAGTCCGGCTTTGCCAGAGGGACGTAGGCGGGTGTCGACTTCGTATAATAAACCTGCTTGGGTGCGCGTGGTTAAAAAATTAATTAATCGTTGGCTAAGACGTGTGTAAAACTCCGCTAAGGCGATGGATTTATTCCCTTGGGTTTCCTGTCGTTTGTTTTCTTCATCGTATAAAAAAATTAAATCTAAATCGGAATCGTAATTTAATTCTTGGCTACCTAATTTACCATAAGCAATAATCATTAAATCACAATCAGGGATAGCGTTACTCAAGGTGACAGGATGTCCGTATTTTTGGGTGGTTTCTTGCCAAACAAGACGTAGTGCCGCCTGAATAATCGCTTCGGTAATGTTAGTTAAATAAGAACAGACTTGTGATGAAGATAAAAAGTTAAGCACTTGACCACAGGCAATTCTTAAATAATAGGCATTTTTAAAATTACGCAAATGATTCATTAAACTTTCTTGATCCTGCGTAGGTGATTTTTTTAAATAATTAGCAATTTCTTCATGAATGTTTTCTGAAAATATTTGAAAAGATAATAAATCAGGATCGAGTAATTCATCCAATAAAATCGGATATAAAGCTAAATTATTGGCAATCCAAGGGCTGAGTGACGATAATTCAACTAAGCGTTGGATGGCGATGGGGTTTTCAATTAATAGGGATAAATAAATTCCACGTTGTAGAATTATTTCTAAGAGCGGTAAAATTCTTGTTAAAATGTCATCGGGGTTGGTTTGTTGGCTCATGCAAACGAGTAGTTTAGGAATGAGTTGACTCAGCTTGGTTTGACTTGCGCCCGATAAATGACGAATCTTTGTATTACGCTGTAAATTGATTAATTGTTGATACGCTATTTTTGGATTTTGGAATGTCAATGTTCGTAATATTTCTTCTGCTAATTCAGCTTCTAATTTACCTAGCCATAATTGCGCTAACTGATGCTCCTTATCCATTGATTGTGGGAAATTTTTAGGCAGTGCAATCATATTATTAAAATGAAGAGTGACATTTTTACGGTGTTTTTTTAACAATCTTTCAACTTCATTCCAGTTATTATAATTCAAGGCTAATGCAATGCGTAATTTTAATGTATTATCTGTCGGTAACGTTTGAGTTTGTTGATCGCGATAAGCTTGGAGGCGATGTTCTAATTCACGCAAAAAAATATAAGCAGTTTTTAATTCTTGCCACACTTTTTCTGGTAAATGCTGCTCACTGCCTATGGCTGCAATAGCATTTAGAAAATTACTTTTTTGTAATGTGCGATCTTGTCCGCCACGAATTAATTGGATGGCTTGAATAATAAATTCAATTTCACGAATGCCACCTGCGCCTCGTTTAATATTGTTATTAAGTTGTTTCAGGGTTACTTCGCGCTGAATTAATTTTTTTAAATCGCGTAATGAATCAATTACGGTGTAATCGACATAACGTCGATAAACAAAAGCATTTAATAATTGCGTCAGTTGCGAAGCAAAAGGCGCATGTTGATTAATCACGCGTGCTTTGATTAATGCATAACGTTCCCATTCGCGACCGCGTTGTTGATAATAACTTTCGAGCGCATTTAAACTCATGACTAATTGTCCAGCGCTATCCCCATAGGGTCGCAAACGCATATCCACTCTGAATACAAAACCGTCTGCGGTTTTTTCTGCTAAACAGTCGATTAATGCTTGCCCTAAACGCGTAAAAAAGGCATCGCTTGTTAGATGATGATTGAGTGGCGTGAGTTCGGGGTACGCAAAAATTAAATCAATATCCGACGATAAATTTAATTCTTCCCCGCCTAATTTTCCAACTGCAATCACTAGTAATTCTTGCGGTTGACGGTTGCTATCGAGCGGTGTGCCAAAGCGTTGGCAATGCCAAGACCACAATAAATGTAAACTTTCTAAAATGCACACATCCGCTAAAGCGGATAATTCTTGTGTGGTTTGTGATAAATTGCTTAATTGATGACAATCGCGCCAAATAATTCTTAACATATGAAAATTACGAAAATCACGAAGAATTTTTTTTAACGTTTCTTCCTCTGAACAATTGTTTAATTGATGATGTAATGAGGTTGATAATGAAATTTTATCAATCGGCTTTTGTAAAAAATCGGTCGTTAAACAATAAATCAACGCATTTATATGACTTAAGCAATAGTCACTAAAAAATTCACTGCAAATCATCACTTTGGGTAAGGCGGCGATTAACTGATAATTTAATGGCGATTTGGAATCGTTGGTGTGGGTTGAAGAAGATTCTAAAGCCTTTAAGCTTGGGAATAATGTTTGATAATAACCGTGTAATTGGCGATGAAATTCCTCAGGTAAAGCACTGACTCCAGTATTCCATGCTGTCTCAAACATTGGCATCATGATAAAAATCGGGCTCTCCCTGCGGCCTGGTTTTAAACCGTTTATATTGCCAAAAATATTGTTCTGGATGTGGTTTAATTAATGTTTCTAATACCTGATTAATGTGTGTTGCATCTGCAAGTTCATCGTTACTGGGAAAATCGTTCAAGGCTGGATGTAACCATACTTCATATCCTTGTAAATCATCACGCCGATAAAAGGCGCACGGAATAATTTTAGCTCCTGTTTTAGCAACAATTTTGGCCGTGGTAGTTAATGTATAAGCTGCCACGCCAAAAAAGGGTGCAAAGACTCCAGTGTGAATAGCGGCATCAATATCCGGTGTATAAAAAATCATTTCATTATTTTTTAGGCAACGTAAAAATTCCCGTAATTGTTCACGGGCAATCGCTTTAGTGTACGTTTTCGTTAAATGCTGATGATTAATTTTTTCTAATAAAGGATGTTTAAAGCGATTATACATCACGGCAAACGAATAGTGGCGCGCGAGCAAAGTACCAATAATTTCTAAACTGGCTAAATGAGCGCATAATAAAATGACGCCTTTACCAGCTTGGTGAGCCCGTGTAACTTCTTCTAAGCCATGGATATCTAATTGAGGAGTTAAGGTGTGGTTGGGTTTCCACCAACTCATGAGCGTTTCCATCATCCCCATGCCACTCGATTCAAAACTTTTAAGGACAAGTTCTTGTTGTGCGGCAGGAGGTAACGTTGGGAAACAGGCTTGAATATTTTTGCGCGTGATCAAGCGCGTGCGTTTATCGACTCGATAAGCAAGGCGGCCAAGTTTCTGCCCGAGTCGTAATAATACACCATAGGGCAAGCGCGCCAAGCAACGCCCTAGAGCAATCACCAAGACAATTGGCCAATTGCGAGGATGATAGGCGTGTGAGGATTTTCGCGACGACATAATGGATACGCGTTAAGATAAAAAGAAGAGTTTACTGAATTCATCGGATTAAGGCTATATACATTGGCATTTGCACGCGAAAACTCTCAGTGGCCGTAAAAAAATAATCATGCACATTTTACTAGGAGTTCATTCTCAAGGAATTATTGTGTAGAATAAAAATTCATGTGTTAATTTAGGATTTTTCTAATGCGCGCCATCAAAAAGTTGTCGATTGCTCTGCTCATCGTAATACTTATTGGCCTTTCATTGCCCCCCCTGATGGGATTCATCGCGGAAAAAGACTTAAACCGCTTCATTGCTCATTTACAAAAAAAATTACCCTATAAAATTACATTACAGAATTATCAACAAGGTTGGTTTTCATCGACTGCTCAACTCTCTGTGAGATTACCACAAACGCAACCTCGAAAAGACTTTCCTATCGATTTGCAAATCACGATGTCTATTCATCATGGTCCAATCGCTTTTATTCGCGATAAGCAACAACAATTACAGTGGTTTGCAGGTATTGCAGTCAGTCAGCTAAATGTTCATTTTTCTAATGAAGTGGAGTCGGTGATCCAGTTAATGATTGGCAAACCGCTGACATTACAAGGTAAACTGGCGATAGGCTTTCGTCGGCAATTCCATGTGTCGATGGCGAATGACGGATTAAATTTTCAATTTCATTGGGCAAAAGAGTCCATTGAGGTGAAATGGGGTGGATTTAATTTTCGTACGAACTTAAATTCTGCCATGGACGTCGTGCAATCTAAATGGCATTCTAAACCGTTTTATCTAAAGATCAATAACCAGCTTATCGATATCGGTGATGTCGTCGCACAAAATAATTGGCAAAAAGAGGGTAATTTAACGCATTTATTCTTTGGCAAAGCCAAGCTTTTTACCTCAAAAATTAAATTTAACGTCGATAATGAAATGGTGGAATTAAATCAACCGAGCCTTCAAGCGCGGGGTTTTCTGAGCGATGCCGATAACTATAATCTTGTTAGTACCTTTTCATTAAAGTCATCAACCCTATTCGACCGTTCCGTGGGACCCGGGGTGATCAAATTAAATATCACCGATTTAAATCCCACAGCGCTCGAGCAAGCCTTCGTCAAATTTAATCAACTGCAAGCGGGTTTCAATAATCACTATGCCTACCCATTTACTACGTTATATTTTCAAGCGGGAGAAAATAATAAGGTTACGGTGCAACTCAAAATCAATCATTTTGCCGTTGATAATCAACCTATCAGCGCTAATTTAAACATGAGTTTTCCACAGGGGGTGACCTTGCCTCAAGATGTAATGCTCAATAAAAATAATGTTGACGATCTTTTGGGGGCGAAATTGCTGATGACGGGAGAAATGAGTTTACCCGCGGTATTTGTGGATGAAATTATTCAACATGCCGCTAATAAAAAGACACTACCTAAACCATTTTGGGGTACAACGTTAGCAGATTGGAAACAACAACAGATCATTCAGGCGGTGAATGGTGCCTACACCATCCAATTTCAACTTAAAGATAAAAAGCTTACGGTTAACCAACATGTTGTGGAATAATCATTTCATCGCCATTCATGAGAAAATGATTTATAGTGCTACCTAAAATGCACTGCCAGCAGAGTAGAATTGTTAACAAGCGCTAGCTGTTTGCTAATAAAATATTGGTAACTCTGCAAGTGGGTGCTATGATGATTTTTCAAGCCAACGGGCTATACCAAACATTAAGGAGTGGTTAAAGATGCGTAAGACATGGGTAGGGGTTATTGCGTTACTCGCTATTATTATTGGATTAGCCCCTGTGGGAATGGGGTATTGGAGTAAAAAAGACATTGACGGCTTGATTGCGGCAATTTCTAAGAATCAACCCGTCATATTAACCGAAAAAAATTATCATATGGGTTGGATGCATTCTTCCTTCACCTTAGAAAAACTTCCAGTTAATCCTAGCATTTTTCCTAAATCATTACTCGGCATCTTTTATGAACTCGATGATAAAGGCAATATCGTTAAGCCTCGTTTTACTACAGAAGTCACTATTCAGCACGGCCCTATTTTATTTTCAATCAACGAAAAAACTCAAAAATTTGAGTGGCATTTAGGGCGTGGTTTAATTAACACCTGTGTAAAATTCGACCCTGCCACCCAAGCATTGCTGACTCAATATTTAGGTGCAGTGCCCTTAATCGAAGGGCATGGTTTTATTACCTTAGCCGGAAATTTTAAAAATTATATTCAAATCGGTCCACTGAAAACCACTGATAAAAAACTGCCTTATCAGTTTGAATCTCAAGGTGTGAGTTATCACTACAATACCAACAAATCGCTGACCCAATTTAATTTTCTCCTCAAGGTATTGCCGGTGAAATTAATCAGCCAAGATTTGAATTTGAGTATGGATAATTTCTCAATTGAAAATCATTCCTCAAAACGTAATCCATTTAAAGTTTGGACAGGAAAAAATAGTGTTGAAATTAATAAACTCAACTTTCAACATCTTGCATTAACCGATGCAGCAGAACAGGTTACCATCGAGAATACTCAAGGATTGCAAGGCGATAAACTGACTAATAAAATGACGATTAACGCCAAAAATATCACCATCGATAATGTCAATTATCCCACGTTTGCTTTTGATATTAACGCCAATCAACTCGATGCAGCTAGCTTTGCAAAATTTAAAGATGCGTTAGTGTCCTATAACAAAAATTTTGATGCTTCATTTCGCGAACGCGAAGCGCAACAAATGGCGATGATTCCCTTAGCACTTAATTTAATTAAGCAAGGTGGCGAAATTCATTTAAATCAATTACAACTAACTTCAGCTGATGGCAACCTCACGGTTACTGGCGAATTATCATTAGCGAAAATTGATGGTGAAAATACTTCATTTTTTGCGGCATTACGTTCCTTACTCGAAAACACGAAAGCTAATTTATCTCTCGACGTGTCCGAAAAATTGTTAACCAACGATTTATCCAAAACATGGACAGCAGATAATAATCCAAGTCAAGCAACCGAAAATCCCGTGAATGCTAAAATTACCGATTTAATTAATAAAGGTATTTTAGTTAAGCAAGGTGATGATTTGAAAATGGTTGCAGTGTATGAAAAGGGTAAATTAATGGTGAATGGGAAAATTATCCCTACCCCACATTTTTAATTGAATTTTAAGCGGAGGTTATTCAATGGCTAAGTCATTATTGTTAACAATATTCATGGCAATTCTCATTGTCGTAGGGGCGGGTCCTTATGTGATGGGAATGCTGTCTAAATCCAGTATTGAAAAGGGTGTGCAAGCGTTATCGTACCCACCTTTTTATGAAGTTAAAATTAAAGAATATCATCAAGGTTGGTTACATTCTGATATGGTTTTAACCGTAAATAGTATGTTACCGTTTGCAGAACGGGCTACTCGTCAAATGATGCAAGCCTCTGGTCAAAAACCCACTGAAGAAGTCTTAGCCACCATCAAAGGGCAAGTTCAACACGGGCCATTAATCTGGTTACAACACGATAAAAAACAAGAGATTGAATGGCATTGGGGTCGTGGCGCACTCTATACGCAAATGGTTTATTCGCCGGAAGCCACCGAATTCTTGCAAAAAAATCTGAAACAATTGCCGTTGATCCATAGCACAGTAATTCTGGCGTTTAATGGGGATTATGATTGGAATTTCGCTTTAGAACCTTTGCAATTTTTAGCAAACGATCGCACGGCGACGGTAGCAAATTGGCAAGGAATTCAAGGAAGTTGGTTGACTGATCGAAATATTAACAGCATCGATCTTACCGCAAACATTTTACCTTTAAGCGTCACCAATAATACTAATAATAGTTTCCAATTAAATGGCGCAGAAATTTCTGGTAAAAGTAATCGCAATAATACTTACCATCTGTGGATAGGTAATTCAAATTTGGACATTAAAAATATTAAATTAGCGCAACATGGCAATCCATTATTTGAAATGGATGGTTTAAGCATTCAACAATCTGCTGAATTAAAATCGGATTTAGTGAATGGAATCTTTTCGCTTAAACTTGCTAAATTTGATGTTATGAATATGGCTTATGCGCCTTCGACGTTTACATTTAATATTTTAAATTTAGATGCAAAAGCGTTAGGTGAGTTGGTAAAACTGTCGCAAGAATTACAACAAAATTTTGATAATGTGCAAAAGCAGCAACAAATAACCATGCAAAGCCTACCAGTGTTGATGCAAATATTTTCTCGCGGGACTGAGTTAACCAGCAACATCGACTGGACAACTCCGCAAGGCAAAATCACTGGCAATGTTACGGCAACATTAGCCAAACCCAGTAATGCTGGTATAGGTGGAATCCAAGAAGCCTTCATGAATGCTAATGTAAAAGTGGATGTGAGTGCACCTAAAGCCTTGGTCGTAGCATTGCTGATGCAAGAAGAACAACGCTACTTACAACAACAGCAAGCGGCGAATAATCCAGATTATGCCAATAAAACCCCACAAGATTTGCAAACGCTTGCGCAAACCAATGTGGAAAAAGAATTAGCAGATTATCAAAGTGAAAACTTTATCTCCATTGATGGTGATGTGGTAAAAATTCATGCAACCTACCAAGATCAAAAAGTGGAATTAAATGGTAAAGTATTTCCTTTACAACAATTTTTACATCAAGGCAATTAATTTACCTTGAAACTTTAAACGCTCAAATGGCCGGAACAGGCTATGCCTGTTCCGGCCATTATTAAAAGAAATAGCACTCACAATTGTGAGTGCTATTTCTTTTACAATAAACCATTTTCCATCATCGAATAACAATCAAACTCGCTAATAATCAGATGGTCCAATAAATCGATTTCTAAAAAATCCAAAGCACGTTTTAACGATTTTGTGAATTGCAAATCTTGTGGACTGGCACCCAATTTACCCGATGGATGATTGTGTGCAATAATCACCCGCTTGGCATTATTTTTTAAAATGTATTTCACCATTTCACGGGGATAAATTTGCGCATAATCTAAGGTGCCATGAAATAATTCAGCAAAATGCAATACGCGATTTTGTCCATCGAGGACTAAACAACAAAATACTTCATGTTGATAGTCGTGTAATTGCTGTAAAAAAAATTGTTTGACTAGTTGAGCGGAATATAATTTTACCCGCTTGGGTAATAATTCTAAATTTGTGCGTCGCCCAATTTCACGCACAGCTTGCAAAAAAATAAATTTTGTTATCCCTAAACCAGATATTTTCGTAATCTGTTCGTAGTCCGCTTGGAAAAGTTGGCGCAAACTTCCAAAATGATTTAATAAATCTCGCGCTAAATCTAAGGCGGTTTTGCCGCGTACGCCAGTTCGTAGCAAAATTGCTAAGAGTTCAGCATCCGATAAGGCCTGCGCGCCTTTGCTCAAACATTTTTCGCGTGGGCGTTCGTTATTCGGCCAATCTGTTATCGCCATGTCAGTTTTTCCTTGGTATAGCTCAATTAACAGGAGTTTCGCACATTCAGTGCGTTACTCTTTCCTGGATTGATTTCGCCTGGGCAAGCTGTGCTCGCACGGATGGCGATTTAAGGGGAGAAACGCAACATCACAATTTACTCTGGTATAGCGCGATTTTTTTGTTAGACTAGGGCGTATTTACCATAAGTGATGTTTCAGTTTAATAGGTGTAATCTCAGAATGAAACGTGTTTTATTGGGTATAAGCGCAGGAATTGCAGCGTATAAATGTCCCGAACTGATTCGGCGTTTACGTGAAAACCAGTGCGACGTGCAAGTGATGATGACGAAAGCCGCTCACGAATTTGTCGCCCCGCTCGCCTTACAAGCGGTCTCAAGTCATCCCGTGCGTGACGATTTGTTTGATCCCGAGGCCGAGCTTGGGATGAGTCATATTGAATTAGCGCGCTGGCCTGATTTAATTTTACTCGCACCCGCTACCGCAAATCTGATCGCTAAATTAGCGCACGGTTTTGCCGATGATTTATTAACCAGCGTGTGTTTGGCCACGACTAAAACCATTGCCATCGCACCTGCAATGAATAAACACATGTGGGAAGCCACGCCAACTTTAGAGAATGTGGAACGCTTAAAACAACGCAATATGTTAATTTGGGGGCCGGAGAATGGCGAACAAGCGTGTGGTGATGTAGGCTTGGGGCGCATGCTAGCGATAGAAGAAATCGTCGAAAAAGTAAAACAGTCTGCAGTGAATTCTCAACTTTTTCAGGGTAAAAAAATTCTTATTACCGCAGGTCCCACGCGCGAAGCAATTGATTCGGTACGTTATATCTCTAATCGCAGTTCAGGAAAAATGGGATTTGCCTTAGCACGCGCCGCATACGAAATGGGCGCTGAAGTTATCTTAATTGCAGGCCCCACTGCTATTGATACGCCACAGCAAATACAACGAATTAATATTACAACCGCGCAGGAAATGTTAGCTGTCGCAAGAGTAATGTGTTCGGAGTGCGATATTTTTATCGGTGCGGCTGCCGTAGCAGATTATCGTCTCGCACAGGTTGCAACTCAAAAAATTGCCAGTCGTGAAAAGGAATTAACCTTAAAACTCATTCCCAATCCCGATATTATTGCAGAAATTGCCAAACAATCTCCTAAGCCATTTTGTGTGGGTTTTGCTGCGCAAACAGACGACGTCATTGAAAAAGCCCTGCAAAAATTAAAGCATAAAAATTTAGATATGATAATCGCCAATGATGTGAGCTTAGATGACCGCGGTTTTGATGTTGATAATAATCAAGTAACCGTGATAGATCATCAGCAAAAAATTGAATTATCATTAAAACCCAAAATGCAATTAGCGATTGAAATTCTACATTTAATTCATCAAGGATATAAAAATGCAAACCGTGCAAGTTAAAATATTAGATAAACGTATTGAGCAAGAATTTGGTTTACCACACTATGCTACCGCAGGATCGGCGGGATTAGATTTGCGTGCGTGTGTGGAACAACCGCTTTTACTAAAACCTGGACAAACCGAATTAATTCCCACGGGGATTGCCTTGTATATTGGCGATCCGAGTTTAGCTGCAATTATTTTACCGCGTTCGGGATTAGGGCATAAAAAAGGAATTGTTTTAGGAAACTTAGTTGGTTTAATCGATTCTGATTATCAGGGACCTTTAATGATTTCTTGTTGGAATCGTTGCAATGAAACTTATACGATTGAACCGGGTGAACGTATCGCGCAATTAGTCATAGTCCCTGTTGTGCAAACACAATTTGAAATTGTTAACGAATTTAACGAAAGCGCGCGTGGCACTGGTGGCTTTGGGCATACTGGGAAATAATTTTTTCGTGTTTTTTTAAAATCTTAGAGTGTGTTACTAGTGTGGAGTAAAATTGCATGCGCGTTCTAACGCTTTGTTTTCGAGAAAATAGGGTGTTAAATTTATTGGTTTATTTAAAAAACCCAGATCATTCAATATCATTCTCGCTATTGCTTCGCCTGTGGTGATAAGCCTGCTATTCTGAATTGTCTCGTCAATACTCTGCAAATAAGTGATTTAGCGTTATTATATCACTAATCAATTCATCTGAATATTTATTTTCTTTGATACCATCATTCGTGATCATGGCAATGAGCAATTTTTTATTTGTTCCAGTTATTTTTTTATATACAGCCATCTTTTTCTTTAAAATTTCAGCATAGTGTTTATCAATGATAAACTTATTTTTAGAAAATTTTATTTCACACAGTGTTACTATTCCATCATCCCTGTCAAAAACTAGATCGATTTGAGCTCCAGATTCTGTTGAATTTTTTCTAGGAGAATATCGCCATACTCCCACTGTCGACCCAATATTGATATTTAATGCTCTTCTAATCTCGCCTATATGTTTATAACAAATCGATTCGAATGAATACCCCATCCAGTTATGGTATTCGGCCGAAGATAGTTTGCTAGACCAATATTTATTATTTCTTTCTTGGGTAATTAACGTTTTTTTTGCTGACTCAATCCATCTTAAATAAAAATAACAATATTCATCAATGACTCTATAATAAATGCCTTGTCTTTTGTGTCCTAACGGTATAAATGATTTGATAAAAGCCGCGTCTTCTAGATCTTTTAAGCGCCCGCTCAATGTGCCTCCTTTTGACAAATAAGTGCTTTTCAATTCAATTTTTGCATGATTTACTCCTTCTCTAGATTGCGCGATAACTCTAATTAATTCTTTATATGTTTCTGAGTCATCAAAAAGTGAATCAAATAATTTTTCGAATTCATTATATAAAACGCCATTTTCCTGAAAACACATTTGATCGATAAGCTGTGCTGGTGACTTACTTTTTTTGATATAATTTAAATAATAAGGAATACCGCCACAAAACATATAGATTTGCGCCACTTGTTCATTATTAACTTTGACACCAGCCGAATGTAAAAAATCTTTTGTTTCGTTTAAATTAAATGGATTTAATAACATAGTTCTTGTGTTTCGATTATGTAATCCCCCTTTATGGTGAATAATTTTGCGAATAATCCAAGAGGCGCTGGATCCACAAATGATGAGCTTGATCTGTTTATTATTTTTCCAATAGCGATTCCAATAGTAATCAATTGCTTGAATTAATCTTGATTTTCGCGTACATAGCCAGGGAAGCTCATCAAAAAATAAAATAATTTTTGTATTTTTAGGCGTATTGTCGATGGCTTTAGTCAGTTCCTCAAATGCATCCATCCAAGATTTTGATGTTGCAATCGCAGCTCCTTTATAAAAGGTATTTCCAATCGCTTTAACAAACTCTTTGATCTGTTCGTCTATTGTTCCATTTTGAACACCTGTTACATGAAAAAAATAACAGGATTTTTTCTCAAATATTTTTTCGATTAGATACGATTTCCCGATCCTTCTCCGACCATATAAAACAAGAAATTCTGCCGCTTTGGAATTAAACATCTCGAGTAATTCTTTCCGCTCTTGTAGGCGTCCTACAATAACCTCAGCCATGGCATCTCCGTTAAGATTAGTGGGCTGATTATAGTTTAACTATATGTAGCCCACTAAGTCAATGTAAAAATAGCGGGCTGATTATAGTTTCACTATAGGTAGCCCACTAATTTTATACTCATAGTATCTTGGGTTTTCTGTTAAGTGCAAATCGCATTTTCAATTTGACTCAAATCCCACGAGGATCTGATCTTGTTCAATTTTCACAGGAAAGGTGTGTAAATTTTTATAGGCAGGAGGTTCAAGAACTTCAACGGTGCGAATAGCAAAACGGGCGCCATGCCAAGGGAACACTAACGTTTCAATTTCGATAGGTTCGCTGACAAACGGACAGCCTATATGCGTGCAATAATCTTCTATGGCAAAAAATTCGTCGTCTAAATTAATAATCGCCAAATTTAACATTTAACTATACAAGTTTGATAAAATTATTATTTATGGCAGTGAGTGCTAATTAATTTATCTAAGCAATTAGCAAATGCTTGAATCTCTTTATTGCTTAATGGAGCAGGACCAGAAGTCAGCATACCTGCGTTTCTTAACTCTTCATTATTATTGCGGATAGATAAATGGCGTTTGATATTATTCTTATCATAAAACTTGCCTCTTGGGTTTAATGCCATTGCTCCTTTAGCGATAACAGCATCTGCTAGTGGGATATCAGCAGTGATAACGAGGTCGCCACTGTCTACTTGCTGAATAATTAAATCATCCGCTTTATCAAAACCGGCTTGCACTAGTTTTCTAGTCACGAAAGGGTTACTTGGAATAGCAATTAGTTGATTAGCCACAACAATGACAGCTATTTGAGTGCGTTTAGCAGCACGAAACAATATTTCTTTAATAACTTTCGGACATGCATCTGCATCGATCCATATTTTCATGGTGATATTCAAGCTTATGTAAATAAAAATATTATATACTAAGCATTAATTATTTTCATAAAAGCTTTAATTTTTTTAGTCCTACCTTGTTTAGCGAATCATTTATTCTTATAGTTAAAACTAGTTTAAAATAGACATTTTTTGCAATCTTCTAATCTACCCAGTTTTCTACTTTAAGTTTTGAAATTCTTGAAAATTCTTTTAGGTTATTTGTTACCAACACTAATTTCATTGCTAGAGCGTGAGAAGCAATCCAAAGATCATTATTTCCAATAGGTCTTCCTTGTTTTTCTAATTTGTTTCGTACCTCTCCATAATATTTAGCTGCATCGGTGGGTAAAGGAAGTGGAGGAATTAAACCGGTTAGCTCTTCTAACAAAGCAGTAGTTTTCTTAGTAAATTGGCTTTTTTGTGCACCATACAGTAATTCGCCGTAAGTTATAATTGACATACCAACACTACCCACTTTTAATTGTTCAAACCTACTTAGCACAGTAGCAGGTTTTTGTTTAGCGATATAAATGCAAATATTAGTATCTAGCAAATAATGTAATTGCATTAAAATTCTCGCTCTTGCGGTAGGCTGTCTTCCCTGCCATTCGTAAAAAAGTCTTCTGGTAAGTGGGTCAGTAATTCAAAAGCTCTTGATAAATCGCGGGGCTTTTCACGAATAATAATTTCATTATTGCGCTTAAAAATTTCTACCTCATTGGTAGTAAATTGAAATCCAACAGGAAGGCGTACTGCTTGTGAGTTACCAGATTTAAATACACGTGTGGTCGCCATGATAATTTCCCCTTAACAATGTATATACCTAAAGTGTATACCATGATTTGGCTATAAGCAAATTTAACAGCTACGGTAAATAGGCATTTTAGGCAATGTTTTATTTTGACTCAAATCCCACGAAGATCTGATCTTGTTCTATTTTCACAGGAAAGGTGTGTAAATTTTCATAAGCAGGAGGTTCGAGAACTTCACCGCTGCGAATGGCAAAACGGGCGCCATGCCAAGGACACACCAAGGTTTCATTTTCGATAGGTTCGCCGATAAATGGACATCCCGTATGCGTGCAATAATCTTCTATGGCAAAAAATTCGCCGCCTAAATTAATAATCGCTAGATCAAGATTATTAATGCTGACGATTTTCCATTGTTGATCGGCAATATCATGCTTATTGATGGCAGGAAACCAAGTTATATTCATTATAAAAATCCCAATTGTAATTTTGCCGCTTCAGACATTTTATCTTGCGTCCAAGGGGGATCCCAAACTAATTCAACAGAAGCACTTTTTACGTCAATTACTTTTTCGACTTCTTGTGCGACAGTACCCGGAAAAGTTTGTGCGACTGGACAGCCAGGTGCAGTTAACGTCATTTTAATATCAACGTGAGCGTCATCGTGGATAATAACGTCATAAATTAATCCGAGATCATAAATATTAACTGGAA
This sequence comes from Legionellales bacterium, assembly GCA_026125385.1. Lineage (NCBI taxonomy): Bacteria > Pseudomonadati > Pseudomonadota > Gammaproteobacteria > Legionellales > Legionellales bacterium. The sequence continues at coordinate 16,701 of JAHCLG010000012.1, read as the reverse complement.
TTTCTGGATCGTAAACTGTTTGCAACGCTTTTATAATCGATAATTTTAAATCTTCTTTATTGAGATTATTTTTTCTCTTGCGCCTTAACCATCCCATGTGAGTTACTCCTCGGTGGAAATTAATTCTGGAGAATCGTGAAGTGCTGCGTGTAAGGTATGCCAGGCTAACGTCGCACATTTAACGCGTGCAGGATAATCTTTCACGCCTGCTAAAACCGCTAATTTTCCTAATTCCATCGTTAAGGGAATTTTACCCATGACTAAATCATGAAATTGTTGAAAAATTCTTTCTGCTTCTTGTTTGGTTTTATTTTTTAATACTTCCGTCATAATCGATGCAGAGGCCGTGGAAATCGCGCATCCTTTACCTTCAAAACTTAAATCCGTGATGCGATCGTTTTCTAATAATAAATAAACATTCAATTTATCTCCACATAAGGGATTCATTCCTTCTGCTTGATGATTGCAAGATGCTAAATGACCAAAATTTCGTGGATGACGATTATGATCAATAATCACTTCTTGATATAATTCGCGTAGACTATCACTCATCGATTAAATACCTCTCGAACTTTCATCAGCCCATGGATTAGCGCATCAATTTCGTGTGTCGTATTATAAAAGGCTAACGAGACACGCACCGTAGCCGGCACATTAAAATGCTCCATAATTGGCATGGCGCAATGATGGCCGCTGCGCACGGCAATACCTTCATGATTTAAAATCGTACCAATATCGTGTGGATGAATATCGTCTAAAATAAACGAAAAGACACTGGTGCGATGTTTAGCTTGGCCAATTAATTGTACTTGTTGAATTTCACTGAGCGCATGTTGCAAATAATCTGTCAGCGTTTCTTCATAACGGATAATATTCGACATACCCAGATGATTTAAATAATCAATCGCAGCGCCTAAACCGATAGCACCAGTAATATTTGGAGTACCAGCTTCAAAACGCATGGGAATATCGGCGTAGGTGGTTTTGTTGAAACTCACCGTGCGGATCATGCTGCCGCCGCCTTGATACGGTGGTAATTCTTTTAATAAATGCGCTTTGCCGTATAACACACCAATACCAGTAGGGGCATATAATTTGTGGCCGGAAAAACTTAAAAAATCACAATCCAAATCTTGTACGTCTACCGTTAGATGAGGTAGAGATTGCGCGGCATCTACCGCCACCAATGCACCGTGTTGATGAGCGATGGTAATCATTTCTTTTAAAGGATTAATGGTTCCTAGGGCATTGGAAATATGTGAAATAGCCACTAATTTAGTTTTTGCTGTGAATAAATCATTATATTGGTTAAGATCAATTTCCCCCGCATCCGTAATGGGGATCATTTTAATTACGGCTCCGGTTTTTTCAGCAATTAATTGCCAGGGAACAATATTGGAGTGATGTTCCATTTCTGAAACTAAAATTTCATCCTGAGGTTTAAAATATTTCAAACCATAACTTTGAGCTAATAAATTAATGGATTCTGTAGTACCGCGAGTAAAAATAATTTCTTTCGTTTCTTGAGCATGAATAAAATGTTGCACTTTTTCTCGAGCAATTTCATACGATGCTGTGGCACGTTCGCTCAACGTATGAATACCACGATGAATATTGGCATTATCATGGCAATAAAAATGAGAAACCGCATCAATTACCTGCTGAGGTTTTTGAGTGGTCGCAGCATTATCAAAATAAATTAACGATTTCCCACAAATGGTTTGATGCAATACCGGAAAATCTTGGCGAATTTTTTCGACATCATAATCATTATGACTGAACATGATGATCTCCTAACGTTAAATAATAGTTGATTTTTTCTTGGAGAAATTCACGTAATGCGGTGTTGGGGAAGGCATTAATAATATCATCACTGAAAGCGCTTAATAACATTGCATGAGCGGCTGCTTGCTCCACGCCGCGCGATTGTAAATAAAATAAGGCATCTTCGTCGAGTTGGCCAATGGTTGCGCCATGCGTGCATTTTACATCATCGGCAAAAATTTCTAATTGGGGTTTGGTATCGATTTGTGCGTTTGCTGATAATAAAATATTGTTATTCATTTGTTGGGCGTGTGATTTTTGCGCGTGCGGATGAACAATAACCTTACCATTGAATACCCCATGCGCATGATCAGCTAAAATTCCTTTATAATGTTCTGAACTCGTGCAATGCGAAGTAACATGCTCGATCGTGGTGTGATGATCAATGTGTTGATAATTTTTGCCTAGATATAAACCCATTAATTGCGTTGTGGCATGAGCTTGTGCTAAAAAAATCGATGTATCACTTCGCACCAGGGAGCCACCTAGGGAAAAAGAATAACTGTTGACTTCACTATTTTCGGCTTGTTTCGCTACAAGATGACCGATATGAAATGCTTTGCTACTTTCTAATTGTAATTTAATCTGCTGAATACGAGCATTTTTTTCGGCAAATACTTCGGTTATCGTATTAGTAAAATATTCTAGTGTCGGTTGCTGAGTATCGTATTGTTCAATAATCGTTGCTTGGCTATTTTCTTCGGCAATAATCAGATTACGGAGGTGAGTTGCAGTGTGAGATTGGGTGTGAATAAAGTGAAGCAAAAGAGGTTTATCTAAAACAGTGTGTCGCGGCAAAAAAATAAAAGCACCTTGATCACTTAAGGCCGCATTTAACAAGCCAAAGGCGTGTGAAGAATGCGGAGTTAAATAGTGTTGCATGATTTGAGGATAATGGTGATAAGCCGTCTCTCGATCGCAAATAATAATTTCTGCTGGCAAATGATTTAAATCGGAAAGATGTTTTTGTAAATGACCATCGCAAAATGTTAAGCGATAGTATTCTCCATGTAACGATGAAGATGGGGGAAAAGTAGAATGACTAACAGGTGCACGCAAAAAATGCTGTTTTAGAATGGGTGTTACTCGCGTATATTTCCAGTCTTCATGGTGAGGGGTTGGAAATCCTTGTTGAGAAAATAATTGCAGTGCTTCATCGCGCCATTGTTTGAGCCATAACGGTTGAGTTAATGATGGCGTAATTTGATGGTATTCCTGAATATACGCTTCAATCATGCTTGTGCTCCCGCAATCCAAGCATAACCTTGCTTTTCTAATTCATGAGCTAGGGTTTTATCGCCCGATTTAATGATTTTGCCTTGGGCGAGCACGTGAACATAATCGGGTTCAATATGCGACAGTAAACGTTGGTAATGAGTAATTAGTACAATTGCACGATCAGGATGGCGTAATTGATTGACCCCATTGGATACAATTTTTAAAGCATCAATGTCTAAGCCAGAATCTGTCTCATCTAAAATAGCGAGTTGCGGTTCGAGAATAGCCATTTGTAAAATTTCATTACGTTTTTTTTCACCGCCAGAAAATCCTTCATTGACGGAACGATATAATAAATCTTCATTCATTTGCATGTCGTGAATTTTAGCTTTAACCAGATTTAAAAAATCCATGGCATCTAATTCAGCTTCACCGCGCGCTTTACGAATAGTATTTAACGCGGTTTTCAATAAATAAATATTACTCACGCCAGGAATTTCAACAGGATATTGAAAACTCAAAAAAATGCCACGATGCGCGCGCTCTGCAGGGGATAACTCAGTGATATCGTGTCCTTGGTATAAAATTTTTCCTTGGGTGATTTCATAGCCTGTGCGCCCTGCTAAAATATTGGCGAGCGTGCTTTTTCCAGAACCATTAGGCCCCATAATAGCGTGTATTTCACCAGAATTAACCGTTAAATTAATGCCTTTGAGAATGTGTTTGTTATCCACTGTCACATGTAAATTTTCAATGCTTAACATTATCCGATACTACCTTCTAAACTGATACCTAATAATTTTTGTGCTTCTACAGCAAACTCCATCGGTAATTCGCGAAACACACGTTTACAAAAACCATTGACGATCATTGAAACTGCATCTTCTGTTTCAATACCACGTTGGGCTAAATAAAATAATTGATCTTCACCAATTTTAGAGGTGGAAGCTTCATGTTCTACTTGCGTGCTAGCATTTTTAACTTCAATATAAGGGAAGGTGTGTGCGCCACATAAATCGCCTAATAAGAGGGAATCACATTGAGTGTAATTACGCGCATTTTCTGCGGCTTTTTGCACGCGTACTAAGCCGCGATAAGAGTTTTGTCCATGGCCTGCGGAAATTCCTTTGGAGATAATGGTACTTTTAGTATTTTTTCCTACATGGATCATTTTCGTGCCGGTGTCGGCTTGTTGATAATGATTGGTGAGAGCGACAGAATAAAACTCACCCACGCTATGATCACCTTGTAAAATTACGCCAGGATATTTCCAGGTAATTGCCGATCCGGTTTCTACTTGTGTCCAAGAAATTTTAGAATATTCTCCACGGCATGCACCCCGTTTAGTGACGAAATTATAAATTCCACCTTTGCCATTTTTATCGCCTGGATACCAATTTTGTACGGTAGAATATTTAATATGAGCATTTTTTAGTGCCACTAATTCAACCACGGCGGCGTGTAATTGATTTTCATCGCGCATGGGAGCGGTGCAGCCTTCTAAATAACTGACATAACTGCCTTCATCGGCAATAATTAACGTGCGTTCAAATTGTCCGGTAGCAACTGCATTGATGCGAAAATAAGTCGATAATTCCATGGGGCAACGCACGCCTTTAGGAACATAGACAAAAGAACCATCGCTAAATACCGCTGAATTTAAAGTGGCAAAAAAATTATCGGTGTAGGGCACCACCGATCCTAAATATTCTTCGATTAATTGTGGGTGATGTTGCACAGCTTCAGAAAAAGAACAAAAAATAATGCCTTGTTCGGCTAATTTACTTTTAAAGGTGGTAGCAACAGACACACTATCGAATACCGCATCGACAGCGACTCCTGCTAACATTTCTTGTTCGCGTAATGGAATACCTAATTTTTCGTAGGTGCGCAATAATTCGGGATCGACTTCATCCAAACTTTTGGGGGCATCTTTTTTTTGTTTTGGCGCAGAATAATAACTGATGGCTTGATAATCAATCGGATCAATTTTTAAATTTGCCCACGTTGGGGATTTCATTTTTAGCCAATGACGATAGGCTTTTAATCGCCATTGTAATAAAAATTCGGGTTCATTTTTTTTGGCGGAAATAATGCGGATCACGTCTTCATTTAAACCAGGAGGTAATGTATCGGTGGCGATTTCGGTAAAAAAACCGTGTTGATAATCTTGGTTTAGTAGTTGGGTTAACTCAGATGATGATTTAGTCATGAATAATTACCTCAAGATTACGATTTTGGATAAATAGGAATAGTTTTTTGCCGAGGTAAGTTGACTTGAAACTCTACCAAGGGCGCAATTAAACTTGCCAAACTCACATCGGCTAAGGCTTTTTGCACGGCAAGACTAATTAAACGCCAATTACCTTTAATCGAACAAAATGGTTCAATTTGACAGTTTGAATGGTGGTCGCCACATTCAATCATCGCAGTATTTTGTTCCATCGCGTTGATAATATCGACCAAAGAAATTTGGTTGGGTGTTGCTGCTAATCGATAGCCGCCTTTCGCACCACGTTCAGAAAGTAATAATTGCGCTCGGGTTAATTGTTTGAGAATTTTACTGACGGTGGGTAAACTAATGTGCGTTTTTTGGGCTAAATCGTTGGCGGAAAAAGCTATTTCTGGTGCACGCGCCATTACCGTTAAAATCACGGTGGCATAATCAGTTAATTTTCCCACTTTGAGCATAGCGGTTCCCCTAAAAATAGGGGACTATTTTAGTCCTAATTAGGGTGAGAACGCAAGTAAATTATTGGCTATTGTCAAAGCAAGATGAAAATGTCCGCCTTTCCAACCACTATGTAAACAACATTAGATTTTTACGGAAAAATTAACCCGTTTTCTTTAGCGTGACTCCTTGCATCTTACGGCAAGATAAAGAAGTAATTGGCAACCGATCGCTCAGGTAGCTTCTAGAACATGATCATGCGGGTGGTTTCGAAAGCTTAAATAGTCAAATCGATAATACATATTTTGGGTCATATCGTGTAAAGTAAATTCATGTTCGGAATATGCTTGAGATGTTAATAAATTTACTGGCCCTAGATGCTTGGTTTTTTTTATTAAAGACACAAAATTTTGCTTTATCTCTATGGCAAGTTTCTTAGCTTCAACTTCATATGCAGGATCTCTGGCAGAATACACAATATATATTTCAAAATCATAAGGATCGTTTTCTGAAAGCTCCTCACTACTGGGATCAAAATTTACCCAATATCCAAGAATAGCTGGAGTATTATTTTTTCCATGTTTTTCGATATAATTCCACAGAGGAACTAATCGAGCTTGTAAGGCATCTGGTAATTCTTGACGTTTATATCTAGCGCCCAACCAATTTTGCAAAACTTTCCGCTGTTCGTCATCAAAAACATATAGTGGATCAGGCGATATATCCCGCAAATCATTTTTACTTACCGAAAATCTTCTATCAGCGACTAATTGTATAGTAACATGTTTTTCATTTAAAATTGGTAAATGCAATTTTCTTAAGTGTTTCGCATTTAAATAGTTTCCTTCACTTTGATCAATGATATCTCCATAAAGAAATTCTACATTAGGCTCTGCACTTGCAATATCGCAGCTATGGGAAATCACTACTGCTATTGTTTTCTTAGAAGAAAATGTATCTGAACTCATAACATTTAATTTTTGCAAATTAGCTAGTGATAATATCTCTCCTTGGCGCCATTTAATATCTAATATCCGAGTCATTTATTATTATCTCTTTTATATAATGGCATAGCATAATCATTAATTGCATCATAAATAGGCTGTTTATTTTTTCCTTTTTTAGTATTTCGTCCTAAATTTTCTTTTTCTGCTAAATCTTTAAGTACGACTAAATGTTTAGTAATGTCCTCATTTCTTTTTAATTTATCCAATAATGAAATTCCTTCAAAAATTGGCCTACGCATCAGTGTATCGAAACGTTGAATATGAAATGACTGAACCTTGCCTGCTATTTTAGAAATTTGTTGAATACCCATTAATGCCTCAGGTTTAGGTTCTTGACCCTCTTGCCAAGCATAAATAGTTGGACGTGTTACATTTAATATTGCAGCAAGTTCAGAAGTATTTAAACCCAGTATGTTACGTATAAAGATAAGATGTTCTGCTGGTGAACGGTTATCGATATTACTTAGGTCTGATGATTCTTTATGAATACGTGGCTCATAAACTTGTCGACTATATGCTGTTAAACTATGGGGCGTAATCATGCCACCCGTGCCAGCAATAAAAAATACAAGGATAGAATCAACTGCAAATATACCACTTGGTGAAATACTCGATTGTGGGTTAATATTTTGCTGCCTAGGTCTCCAGTTGGGATCAGATGTAAAAGGTATATTCATATTAAACTAACTCCATTCATTACGAGCATAATCAGTTACTGATGCTTGAAATGAAACTTTAGAAATTTTATGTAAAGTTAACATGGATTCTTTTAAAGGCGGAATAGTAAATATTTGCCTTTCTTCTAAAAAAGCATCGATATCTAAAGTAGTCGTATATCCTTTAAGATCTAAAAACCTCGGTGATAGTTTTAGTTGCAAAGGATACAAATCAGGGGGTAACGCGAGTCTATCTTTACTGGTCAGTGCACGGGCTACTAAGGTAACATGATTGATACTGAAGACAGTTTCTATAAAACTATGACTTAACTCTCCTTTAATAAGAGAAGAAAAACCTAATAAAGCGGGACTAAGATAATTTTCCAATTGTTCCGTATCTTTAGGCGCAATCGCATTTAAATAACGTAAGCCAATTCTTTCAACATATGCTAGCTCAATTATTTCATCAATTAAACTTATCCCACTAATTAATTTATCAAGGAAATCTTCAAACGAATTATAGGAGGTTGTATGAAACATTAATGAATTAGATAGTAATAAATACCCTTCTGTACCCGAAAAATTACTAAATTTCCATCTATCCTTTTCTTGAGAAGAAATATCGGGTTTTTGAGAATCTCTTACCTCTATAGACATTAATTTTTCATTAACAAACTCTGGATAACCTTTATGCCGTAAAGAATCTTGTATATCTGGTATGTATTTATCAATGTGTGCGATGGTATTAAATTTTATTTGAGCCAAAGTATAAAATACAGGTGGATTTTTTAATGTCATATTCATTCAATATTCTCAAAACTGATAGTCCTTAATATCAATTTTACACTCCACTTTACACTTTAGCAAATTAATGACGTTCTATTTTTTTAAGTTGTTTTAACAGTCTGTTCAAAGCCGCCAATCTTGGTCATAAACTGCAGAGTTTCTGTGCTCCGGTGCTCAAAATCGACCCTTTCTGGACTCACGCTTGAAGACTGTGCATAGGTTCTAAGGTTCCTTTTTGCTGGAAATAAACCAAGGGGGTAAACACAATATCACGGTGCCACCGCATAACAATAGTTCATAATGCCAGAGATTGCCGACATTAATTCCAGGAGGTGGGAAAAATCCAAATAAAATTGCACCGAGACAGGTTAAAATACCCAATAATCCACACAACCATAGGCCAATTTTTCCACACGGAATAATAAAGCTGCGAGGAATTTCTGGCTTTTTGTAGCGCAAATAGAGACAGGCCGCAAACATTAAAATATAGCCAATTAATGCCAATTGCGCAGTCATGGCGGTTAGTAACCAAAAAGATCCGTTGACACTGGGAATTAAAATAAAAGCAAAACATAAAAATGTAAAAATGATCCCTTGTAAGATGAGTAAATTTACAGGAGCATGATGACGATTGGTTTTGCGTAACCAAGTAGGTAACTGATTTTCATGGCAAGCAACGTATAACCCGCGAGTAGGACCTAAAATCCACGCTGAAACTCCAGAGAATGCGCCGAGCGTAATTAATAAGGCAATCACGGGTAACATCCAAGGTAAATGAAACGTGGTGAAAAATACGGCGAATGCATGAATTAAACCAGACACTAAACTGATCTGATTTTTAGGAACCACAATAGCTAAGGCAAGCGAAGAAAAAATTAAGGTGCCTACTATGATTAACGTAGAATATAATAATGCGCGTGGATAATCGCGTTGTGGATTTTTTACATCACCCGCGTGAATAGCAGACATTTCCATGCCAATTAATCCAAAAATTACGCCAGTAAAAAAGGCTAAATTATTAAAAGCATGAATATCAGGAATTAAATCTTTTTCATGAAAATGAATGGCTAAAGGATGTTTAGTAATAATCCAGATGATACCCAGTATGATCATAAACAGCATGGGAAAAAGTGTGCCAAATAACGCACCCAGCGTGCTAACAATACTTGCCGAACGCAAACCTAAACAATTTAAAAAAGTCGCGAACCAAAAAATAACTAACACACTCATCATTAAATAAGAGGAATTATCGCTTAAGTGAGGATTCACGACATAAGCAATCGTCGCAGCAATGAACGATAAAATCGTGGGATACCAAACAATATTATAAATCCATTGTAACCAAATGGTAAAAAATGCTGCTTTTTTACCGAACGCTTCGCGTACCCAAATATAAATTCCACCCGTATCTGGCCAGCCTGTAGCTAATTCAGCAGCGACTAATGCTGTGGGGATAAAGAAGATTACAGACGCTAATAAATAGAAAAAAATAATGCCAGTACCATATTCAGCATTAATAGGTAAGGTTCGTAAACTATCAACTGCAATCACGTTAATCATGACTAAGCTAAATACGCTTAAGATTTTTTTTGGTTTGTTGTTAGTCATTGAGATATTCCTGTGGGTGATTATAAGACCTGAGCAATTGAGCTGCCATAAATCACAGCGTGTTGTGCTTGCAAGGATGGATGAAATTGAATGCGATTTTTTTCAAATAATAAAATGACGGTCGATCCCATTTGGAAATAACCCATTTCATTTCCTCGTTGATAGCGGAGTTGACTATTTTTTCCATACTGTTGATGACGAATTTGCCGATTTTTATGCGGTGGAGTAACAATGCCTGCCCATTGGGTATGGATACTTCCCACGTTCAACGCACCGACCATGATCACGGCCATTTTGCCAATGCTAGTATCAAATAAAGAAATCACTCGTTCATTACGGGCAAATAATCCTGGGATGAGTCGGGCATTTTTTTGATTAACCGATAATAAACGTCCAGGAACATGGATCATGTCGGTGAGCGTGCCTGAAAAAGGCATATGAACGCGATGGTAATCGCGAGGTGATAAATAAAGCGTTATAAACTCGCCGTCTAAAAATAGTTTGGTAAATTCGCCATGGTTGCCGAGTAACTCAAACAGAGAATAATCCGTACCTTTTACCTGAAGAATGCGATCATCGTCAATTTTACCTAGTTCACTAATGCAACCATCGACGGGTGAACAAATTTGTTTGGGATCGCGACAGATTGGGCGATATTCAGATTGCAATTTACGGGTAAAAAACGCGTTAAAGTCTGGGTATTTTTTATAGTCTGGTTCTAACGCAATATTCATATCAACGTGATAATGGCGAATAAAATGTTTAATGAAAAAATTTTTCAACCACGGTTTTTGCTGGGTAGCAAGCTTGCCAAATAATCCAGTGACTAAAAATTGTGGAAAATAATATTGTAAATAAGCTGATATCATGAGTTAAAGTGTGTTACGTTACTTAAGGTAGGCGCATTATACTCGATTCTTACGCGACTTGTCTTGATAATATCAATATTCTCAGTATGATGTTGCTGAGACAACAAGGTAGCACGCATTCTATGTTAGAAAACGAGTTAAACTATTACTTAGTCGGTGGCGCAGTGCGCGATGAAATCCTGGGTATTCCGGTGAAAGATCGCGATTATGTTGTGGTGGGTGCTACACCCGCTCAATTACTAAACTTGGGATTTCAGCAGGTGGGTAACGATTTCCCGGTATTTTTACACCCACGCACGCATGAAGAATTTGCCTTGGCGCGCACGGAAAAAAAAATAGGTCGCGGTTATCAGGGGTTTCGTGTTGATTTTAATCCTAATGTTACCTTAGCAGAAGATTTGCAGCGTCGTGATTTAACCATCAATGCCATTGCTCGTGATAAAGAAGGCCATATTATCGATCCCTATCATGGCGTCAATGACTTGCAATCGAAATTATTACGCCATGTTTCTCCAGCATTTATTGAAGATCCGGTACGCTTATTGAGAGTCGCGCGATTTTACGCCCGCTTTTATGACGAGGGTTTTTGCATTGCTGAAGAAACGCTACAGTTATTAAAAACCATGGTAAAAAACGGCGAAATAAATGCGTTGCAACCAGAGCGCGTATTAGCCGAATTGACCAAAGCATTAATGACTTCTGCCCCCGCTCAGTTTTTTACAGTATTACAGCAGTGTGGTGCGTTAGTCATTTTATTCCCAATCATTGCCAATTTTTGGCAAGATACAAAACAACAGCAATCTTGTCATTCGCATTTGAAAATTGCAGCGCAACGTCATTTCTCGCCAGCATGTAGTTTTGCGGTAATCGCCGCCTATTTTTCTGCAAAGCAGGATGATCTCAAGCAATTTAATAGATTATATCCATTGCCAAAATCCTGGCAGCGCTTAGCCAAAATGGTGATTGACTACTCGTCTTATTATTCCAAAATCACCCAGTTAAATGCAGTGCAAGTTTATGAATGTCTAATGGGGATGGATGTATTACGCGGCGCCGATCGCTTTCAAGAGTTTCTACAAATTAGTGCCATTCTTGCTAACACGGATGCTTTCATTGCACCTTGGCAACGCGCTTATGAAATACTAAAATCAGTTGATATTAACGAGTTGTTGCAATTAAATTTATCTGGAAAAGCCTTAGGTGAGGCGATTCAACACCACCGTATTCTGGCGTTAACTCAATATTTTCCCCAAGACAAATCCTAGTTTTGTGCAGAAGCGCTTTTTAAAAGAAAAAAAACATAAAAATTTTCATATTTTCGCAATTAAATATTGTATCTAACAAAATATCGTTCTAAGCTATACGAGACTGGAAAAACCAGGGTTTTTAAAATCATTAATTAGGGTTAAATTTAAAGGAGACTTAACATGCCAAGAGCAGCAGCCAAAAAAGCACCTAGTGCTAAGAAAGGCGCAACTCGTGCTAATGCTAAAAATGCAGTAAAACGAGTTCCTGCAAAAAAAGCGGTAAAAGCTGAGAAAGCCAAAGCCGTAGAAAAGAAAAAAGTCGATATGACGAAAGTAAAACCGCTTACTGAAAAACTAAGCAAAACTCAAGTCATTCAATTTATTGCCGAACAAACCGGTTTGCCAAGAGCGGATATCACCGAAGTATTTAAAGGCCTTGCTCTTTGTGTTTACGGTCAAATGAAAAAACGTGGATTTGGTGAAGTTTCTATTCCTGAAACTGGCATCAAAGTTCGTCGTATTCGTAAGCCTGCCACCAAAGCTCGTAAAATGTTAAGTCCTTTTACTGGCGAAGAAATCATGGTGAAAGCGAAACCTGCGCGTAATGTCGTTAAAGTTTCTGCATTAAAGGCGTTAAAAGAAAGCGTGAAAGACTAACTCAGTCTGGATGATATCTTAACGCCTTACACAGATAATTTTGTGTAAGGCGTTTTTTTTTGAGGAGTGCTCATGAGCCAAACAATATTTCCGCATCTGCAACAAGAGCTCGCTGAATTAAAAGAACAAGGATTATATAAATCAGAACGCGTTATTACTTCTGCGCAAACAGCAGAAATTGAGGTGAATCACCAGCATGTTCTTAATTTTTGCGCAAACAATTACCTGGGCTTAGCCGACCATCCGGCATTAATTGCTAGCGGCCAAAAAGCACTAGAGCACTATGGTTATGGCATGTCCTCGGTGCGTTTTATTTGTGGCACTCAAACGATTCATAAACAATTAGAACAACGAATAGCAGATTTTTTAGGAATGGAAGATACCATTTTGTATTCTTCCTGCTTTGATGCTAACGGTGGCTTATTTGAAACTTTATTAAGTGAAGAGGATGCCATTATCAGTGATGCCTTAAATCATGCGAGCATCATCGACGGCGTGCGCTTATCGAAAGCCAAACGTTGGCGGTATCATAATAACGATATGCAAGATCTAGAACGGTGTTTACAAGAAACTAAAGAGGCGCGATTCCGCTTAATTGCAACAGATGGTGTTTTTTCGATGGATGGCATTATTGCAAATTTAAGTGCGATCTGCGATTTAGCCGAAAAATACGATGCTTTAGTTATGGTCGACGATTCCCATGCCGTAGGATTTATGGGAGAAAATGGCCGTGGCACGCACGAATATTGTCAAGTCATGGGACGTGTCGATATTATTACTGGCACGCTAGGAAAAGCTTTGGGTGGTGCTTCAGGTGGTTATACGTGTGCGCGTAAAGAAATTATCGAGTGGTTACGTAATCGCTCTCGACCTTATTTATTTTCAAATACCTTAGCTCCAGTGATTACGGCGACATCCCTTGCTGTATTCGATTTATTAGAAAATAATCATGAGCTGCGAGAAAAACTACATGAAAATGGCCGGTATTTCCGTAAAGAAATGGAAAACTTAGGATTCAATTTAGTGCCCGGTGTTCATCCGATTATTCCTGTGCTGTTGGGAGATGCGAAATTAGCCAGTTTAATGGCGGCAAAAATGTTGGATGAGCAAATTTATGTGATTGGCTTTTCTTATCCTGTGGTACCTAAAGGCCAAGCACGAATTCGTGTGCAAATGTCCGCAGGGCATGAGCGCCAACACTTAGATAAAGCCCTTGCAGCGTTTGCAAAAATTGGTCGTGAATTAGGAGTCATAAAATAAATGATGCGCGCATTAGGTAAACTACATAAAAAACCTGGTATTTGGTGGCATGAAGAAACAATACCTGAAATTGGCCACAACGATGTCTTAATTAAAATTCGTAAAACCGCAATTTGTGGTACGGATATTCATATTTTTAACTGGGATGAATGGGCGCAAAAAACTATTCCAGTGCCAATGACCATTGGCCATGAGTATGTTGGAGAAATTGTAAAATTAGGCAGTGAGGTGCAAGGTTTTGCTGTGGGTGATCGTGTGTCGGGTGAAGGCCATATTTCTTGCGGGCACTGTCGAAATTGTCGTGCCGGAAAACGTCATTTATGCCGCAATACCATTAGTGTAGGCGTGACGCGTGCTGGCTGTTTTGCCGAATATTTAAGTGTGCCCGCAGTGAATGTTTTTCGTTTACCGGATGCTATTCACGATGATGTCGCGGCAATTCTCGATCCATTCGGTAATGCCACTCACACGGCATTATCTTTCGATTTAGTCGGTGAAGATGTGTTAATCACTGGTGCAGGTCCTGTGGGGTTAATGACCGCAGCGATTGCTCGGCATGTCGGTGCGCGCCATGTGGTGATCACCGATGTCAATGAGCATCGTTTAGCAATCGCAAAAAAAATGGGAAAAAATATTCACGCCGTCAATGTTAAAAAATATGCGTTGGCTGAAATTCAAACCAATCTACATATGACGGAAGGTTTTGATGTAGGACTTGAAGTCTCAGGCAATTCTCTCGCGTTTAATCAAATGTTAACGACAATGAATCATGGTGGACGGATCGCCATGTTAGGATTTTTACCGAATAATACCACCATCGATTGGAATCAAGTGATCATGAAAGGTTTATTCATCAAGGGTATTTATGGTCGCGAAATGTTTGAAACCTGGTACAAAATGGCGAGCATGATCGAAAGTGGTTTAGATATCACGCCAGTGATTACTCATCATTTTGCGGTAAACGATTTTGCTGAAGCCTTTCAAGTGATGAATTCTGGTCAATCGGGGAAAGTGATTTTAGATTGGAATAAATTGGTTTGAAAATGCGACGAGGGTTGTCATCCTCTGCAAACTCTCTGAATTAGGTTGTAAACAGCGTTTTCTGTGCTGCGCATTTACGTCGCGTAACCAGATAATGCTAATGAAAAATCAATGGTCTATATTCTTGGTTGAGTATTGTCACTAGCCCTCAATCTTAATTGCACCATTTAGTTTAAAACAAATTGGTTTTAAACGGATTGGTTTTATGAAAAAGAAAAATTGTGTTAGGTTAAACGCCCATTTTTCGAGCTAAAGCAGCGGAGTTAGAGCCTGTTCAAAGTCTGCAATCGGTAACTATTAACTGCCAATTTTCTGAGCTCCAATGCTTAACCCCACCTTGATCTACCCCACACTTAAAAAATGGATTTAATTTTGTGAAAAGATAGCCTAATCAATACGGCATTTAAGTGGGGTAAGATCACTTTTGTGTTCCCCCATTTTTACCTCCTGAGGGAGGTTATTATCTCTCAAATTTTTTGCGTACATTGGTCTAAATTGTGGGGGCCATTATATTTTTTCATTAAACAATTTTCCTCTATAATTTAGAAGCAAGGCGTATTTTAGAAACTTCAGAGTTTGTAAGTTGTTTCATCATAGCGAAAGTATTCATGGCACAGGGGAATCCACTATATATCATCTCATGTAACATAATATTTTCTAGGTCAACTAAAGATAGCTTTTCACTTTTCAATATACTCTCTATACAGTTTTTCATTTTATCTTTTTTATCTAATGCAAAACATGATGAGAAATCAATAATCGCCTTTTCTCGTTCTGTTAGAGCGAGTGTGTTTTGGATGTCTAGCACTAGTTCTTTTTCATATATAATTTTTTTTAAAACGAGCAACCCCTCATCTACGGATGAAATATATTCCTGTTCTTTCATATAATTGAGTGTTTGTAAGATGATATTAGGTGTTCCACCAAGATTAATAAATCCACTAAGATGAATTTGTAGTTGTTCTTCCTTTTTTAAGGTAATTAACGAAATAATGGTGACGAAACTTTTTTCTTTGAGAGATAATCCTGGTCTATGCCAAAAAATATCGTATACTATCCTTTGAACAAGATAATTAAAATTAGGACTTAACGATTGACATCGATCATATACAGCTTGAGAACTTATACAACCATATAGTTCATCCATCATTACAGATTTTCTAGGGTTAATTAAATTTTTAGATTCTATTTTAGGTCTGATTAATTTTAGCAGTGCAAGTCCGTTCATAGCGCATGGGAAACCACAATAAATAATTTGTTGAAGCATAATATTTTCCAGCTCTTCCACAGACAATGAGTCTTTCTTTAATAATTCTTTTATACATTCTTCTGTTTTATTTTGCTTGCCTAATGCAATATGATATGAGAAATCTATGAATGATTTTTGACGGTCAGTCAAGATGTAATAATCACTATTCGCGATTAATCCCAGATCTATTTTACTTATCATTTTTTGTAGAGTCGAAAAAGCAGAGTGTGACGGAGGAATATATCCTTTTGAATGCATATAGTTCAGTGTTTGTAGAATGATCTTAGGTTTCCCACCTAAGTTGAAAAATCCATCAAGATGAATTTTTAATTGCTCTTCTTTTGCGAGAGCGATGAGTGAGATAACTGTGACGTAACTTTTTTCTTTTAGAGATAATCCTGGTCTACTCCAAAAAACATCATACACTACCTCTTGAATAAGGCGATTAAAGTTAGAGCTTAAAGCTTGATATTGATCATAAATGGCACGAGCATTATGACCATATAATTCATACATTATATTAGATTGTTGAATTGGCATATTTAACTTTCCTCACATGAGCTATAGTTACATAAAATACTTAAATGACCCCCTTGTCTAGACCACGA